>JBFGZP010000195.1:0-6634 GCA_041586695.1 Thauera sp. | reverse complement strand
CTCGGGCAGCATCGCACGCAGTTCGAGCACGCCATCGACCGCCTGACGCGCCGGGTAGGCCATGCTGAAGGACAGGCCGACGATGTCGAAGCCGCCACCGATGGCCGCATTGCGGATGTCCGCCAGCGGCGTGCGTGCGCCAAGCGACAGGCAGGCGACGCCTTCGGGAACGAGCATCGCCTCGGCCATCAGCAGCCCGAGCACGTGCTCCTCTTCGGGGAAGGTGGTCAGCAGCACGCGCGGCCGCCCGCCCGTGCCGGCATGCGCACCGTTGGCGCCGCGCAGCACGTTCTGAACGTGCTCGGTGAACAGGTGTTCCTCGGGGACGTCGATCTCCCCGCGCATCCAGGCCTCGCCCACCGCCTCGGCAAGCGGCGCCACGGTGTCGACGACGAAGCGCTGCAGCCCCTGCTTCAGCAGCGCCTGACGCAGGGCCGAGGAAAGCTCGGCGCTACGGTGCAGGCGCACATACTGCAGGAGCGCGGCGTCGCGCTCTAGCTGGGCCGGGTCGCCGGCGCTCTCGACACGGAGTTCGTCGACCAGGGCGGCGAGTTCGTCCATCGTGGCGCGGGCGATGCGCGCAGGGCGCTGGCCGTGGTCGAGCAGCCGGCGGATCAGGCGCAGCTTGTCCACCTGCTCCTGCGGATACAGCCGCTCGCCGTTCGCGTCGCGCTCCGGCGCGGGAAAGCCGTAGCGCCGCTCCCATACCCTCAGGGTGTCTTTCGCCAGCCCGGTGTCACGTTCAACGGCGGCGATGCTGAGGAAGGCTTCGGTGCGGGAGATGTCGTTCATGGCGGTGTTGGGGCAGGCCCCGACCGTATTGGATGGCGGAATACTAAACGCCACGTGCACGTTTGTCCAGGACAAACAGAAGACTGTCCACCCGGATCACTACCGGCAGCTCAGCGGGATCCGCGCCTGCGACGAGCCGCGCCGGCGCCCGCATCCGCGCAGCCTGCCGGTGCAGAAGCCGCTACAATCGCGGGCAATGTCTGCCACCACCGCCCCCTTCCCTTCCGCGCTTCACGTCCTCGAGCATGTGTTCGGCTACGCCGCCTTCCGCGGCGAGCAGCAGGCCGTCGTCGAGCACGTTGCCGGCGGCGGCGACGCCCTGGTGCTGATGCCCACCGGCGGCGGCAAATCGCTGTGCTTCCAGGTGCCCGCCCTGCTGCGCAAAGGCACCGCGATCGTGGTCTCGCCGCTGATCGCGCTGATGCACGACCAGGTCAGCGCGCTGGTCGAGGCCGGCGTCAGCGCTGCCTTCCTCAATTCCAGCCTCGACGCCGAGTCTGCGCGCGCGGTCGAGCGCGCGCTTTACGCCGGCGAGCTCGACCTGCTCTACGTCGCCCCCGAACGCCTGATGACGCCGCGCTTCCTCGACCAGCTCGACCACTTGCGCGACACCCACAGGCTGGCGCTGTTCGCGATCGACGAGGCCCACTGCGTGTCGCAGTGGGGCCACGACTTCCGCCCGGAATACCTGCAGCTGTCGGTCCTGCCCGAGCGCTACCCGGCGATCCCGCGCATCGCGTTGACCGCCACCGCCGACCGCCAGACTCGCGAGGAGATCGCCCACCGCCTGCGCCTGGACGACGCGCGCCGCTTCATCTCCAGCTTCGACCGCCCGAACATCCGCTACACCATCGTCGACAAGGACGATCCGCGCCGCCAGCTGCTGCACTTCATCCGCGAGGACTTCCCGTCCGAGGCCGGCATCATCTACTGCCTGTCGCGGCGCAAGGTCGAGGAGACCGCGGCCTGGCTGCAGCAGCAAGGCCTCAAGGCCCTCCCCTACCACGCCGGCCTGCCGCAGGAGATGCGCGCCGAACACCAGACCCGCTTCCTGCGCGAGGACGGGCTGATCATGGTGGCGACGATCGCCTTCGGCATGGGCATCGACAAGCCCGACGTGCGCTTCGTCGCCCACCTCGACCTGCCGCGTTCGATCGAGGGCTACTACCAGGAAACCGGGCGCGCCGGCCGCGACGGCCTGCCGGCGCAGGCGTGGATGGCCTGGGGCGCGCAGGACGTCGTGCAGCAGCGGCGCATGATCGACGAATCGGAAGGCGGCGAGGAGTTCAAGCGCCTCGCGCGCAACCGCCTCGACGTCCTCGTCGGCCTGGTCGAGGCCACCACCTGCCGCCGCCAGCATCTGCTCGCCTACTTCGGCGAACAGGCCGCGCCCTGCGGCAACTGCGACAACTGCCTGAACCCGCCGCAGACCTGGGACGCCACCGATGCGGCGCGCAAGGCCCTGTCCTGCGTGTATCGCACCGGCCAGCGCTACGGCGCCGGCCACCTCATCGACGTGCTGCGCGGCGAGAGCACGGAGAAGGTGCTCGAACGCGGCCACGAGGGCATCAGCACCTTCGGCATCGGCAGCGAGCTCGACGAGAAGCGCTGGCGCACGGTGTTCCGCCAGCTCGTCGCGCGCGAGCTCGTGGCGGTGGATCACGAGCGCTACAACGCGCTCACCCTCACCGACCACGCCCGCCCGCTGCTGCGCGGCGAGGCCGAGTTCCACCTGCGCGTGGAGAGCGAACGCAGCCGCGGCCGCAGCAAGCGCCGCAGCGCCACCGCCCTCGACATCCCCGACGGCGTCCCCACCACGCTGTTCGACCGCCTGCGTGCCTGGCGCGCGGCGCAGGCGAAGGAACGCAACGTCCCCGCCTACGTCATCTTCCACGACGCCACCCTGCGCGAGATCGCCATCGCCCGTCCCACCAGCCTGGCCGAACTCGGCGGCATGTCGGGCATCGGCGACCGCAAGCTCGAGGCCTACGGCGAGGCGATCCTGGATGTGATCCGGGAAGTGGGCTGACGGCCGCAAGGCCCTTCACGATAGACGCTCGTTCAAGGCTCGGGCCGACCTCCAGCCCACTGATCCCGCCCATCGCCACCCGGCGCTCCACTCGAGGTTCAGCGCGACGAATCCTTCTTCCGCGCTCGCGGAAGTGCATCCGCGCCATCGAGACCTCCCCAGGCCACTCGCGACTGCACCGCACCCGCTGCACTTGCTTCGCCGCACCAGTCAACTCGGCCCGACAGTCCGGTCTTGTTAACCGAGCCAAATTCGACCATTTGAACTGATATGTGTCGTATTTAATGAAATTAGCCGTAACGTACAGATAGGCTTGTCAAACAAGCCCCGTAGACGAACAGCCGGCCGACCTGAGAGGCAACTCGAGCGTCCGTGTGTCGCGGCCACTGCAAGCGAAACTGCGCGAAGCGGATACATGGAGGCCGAGGGATCTTCATGGACGGTGCATGTAGTCCGCCGAAAACGTGATGAAACGGATTTATCTAAAACAATCTATTCAATATTTTCGCCCGTAGTGGAGATCAAAATGAATCGAAGCCTGACCGCCTGCAGCATCACCGCCATTGCCTGGGCGATCGCGACGCCTGCGTCGGCAGGCGCCGTCACCCTGTTCTCGGACACTTTCGACCGGGGAGGTCAAAGCACTACGGTCGGCGGCCCCTCCCCCGGACTGATTTGGAGCGAGTTTGCCGGATCAGTAGAGAGCGAAGCGATCCAGGGAAACAAGCTTCGGTTGCACGGTTTTGCCGCGGTAACGCAATTTTCGTTCAGCACCCTGGGATACGAGGACATCAGCCTGGGTTACCAGTGGGTTGGCATCGGCAACAACACTGCCGCGGATTTCCTTTACTCACAGTGGAAACCATCGGCGGACTCGACGTGGACGACCGTGGCAGCGCACTCCCTGAGAGGGGGCAGGGACAATACATGGGGCGCGCTGGGCACGTTGGCAAGCGATACCAGTATTGACTTCAGATTCTGGACTGCCATCAGTTCTCAAGGCGGCAGCGTCCTGATCGACGACGTCTTCCTCACAGGCAGGGCGATCGACAGCGTTTCGCTTGCGGCCACCGTGATTCCGACACAGCCACCTGGCGCGCAGGCGGTGCCGGAGCCCGCTTCCCTGAGCTTGCTTGGCCTCGGCCTGCTCGGCCTCGGGGCGATGCGCCGGCGCAAGACCCCGACCTGACCTCGCGCAGTCGGACGCGGACACGAAAACGGCGACCCGCGGGTCGCCGTTTTCATGTTGTCGGAAGCGGAAACCGCTCAGCGCCTGAAGCGCTCCTCCGCGATCGCGTCGGCCACTTCACCCGTGGGGCGCTCTTCCTTGCGGGCGCGGGCGAAGATTTCCATCAGGTTGTCGTGGATGCCCTCGACGTGCTTGATCAACGCGGCGCGCTCGAAGCCGATGCGCTCGTGATAGACGTCGATGATGCCGCCGGCGTTGATGACGTAGTCGGGTGCATAGAGGATGCCGCGCTTCATCAGCTCGACGCCGTGGCGCGGCTCGGCGAGCTGGTTGTTCGACGCCCCGGCGACGATCTTCGCCTTCAGCTGCGGGATGGTGTGGTCGTTGAGGATCGCGCCCATCGCGCACGGGGCGAAGACGTCGACGTCGAGGCCGAAGATGTCGTCGGGTTGGACCACGGTGGCGCCGAGCTCGGCCTCGGCCTTCGCCAGCGCCTCGGGGAAGATGTCGGTGACCCACAGGCTGGCGCCGGCGGCCTTGAGCTGGCCGGCGAGGTCGAAGCCGACGTGGCCGATGCCCTGCACCGCGACGCGCAGGCCCTCGAGCGAGTCGCGCCCGAGCTTCTCCTTGACCGCCGCCTTGATGCCGATGAAGGTGCCGAGCGCGGTGGCGGGCGACGGGTCGCCGCTGCGGGTGCCGCCGTCGGTGGGCTTGTCGACGATGCCGGCGACGTGGTTTGTGAACTGCGCCATGTACTTCATGTCCTCGACGCTGGTGCCCGAGTCCTCGGCGGCGATGTAGCGACCGTTGAGGTTTTCCAGCGCGCGGGCGAAGGCCGCGAGCAGCTCCGGGGTCTTCTGTGTTCGCGGGTTGCCGATGATCACCGACTTGCCGCCACCGAGCTTGAGGTTGGCCATCGCCGACTTGTAGGTCATGCCGCGCGACAGGCGCAGCACGTCGCGCACCGCCTCCTCCTCGCTGGCGTAGGGCCACATGCGGCAGCCGCCCAGAGCCGGGCCGAGGTTCGAGTTATGGACGGCGATGATCGCCTTCAGTCCGCTCTTGTCGTCGCTGCAGAACACGACCTGCTCGTGATCGGCGAAATCGCTCAGGGAAAATACGCTCATGGATGTCTCCTTCCTTGGTCTAGAGGTTTGCCGCCCGGCTGTCGTCATCGCTCGTGGCAATGACGCAGCCGGTTGGCGGGGGTGAAGCGTTCGATTGCCGGCGGGAGCGGCGCGGGCCGCTCCCGCATCGGGCTGGCGCGGGCTAGCGGCGATCCTCAGCCGGGGATGACCGCGATCGTCTTGCGTACCTTGCCGGCCACCGGCGCCGCCGCGTGTTCCTTGCGCCGGAAGGCGTCGAGCAGCGTCGCCTGGCGCTTGCGCGCATTGGCGAGATAGCGCTCGCGGATGTGGCCGAAGCCGCGGATCTGCTCGGGGATCGCCGCCAGCTCCACCGCGGTGTCGTGGTTGGCGAGCTCGAGGCCGGCGAGGATCTCGTCGACGATGCGCTCGTAGTCTGCGATCAGCTCACGATCGAGCTTGCGGTCCGCCGTGCGGGCGAAGGGGTCGAGCATCGTGCCGCGCAGGTGGCGGTACTTCGCCAGCATGCGCATCGCCTTGAGCATCCACGGGCCGTATTCCTTCTTCTTCAGCTCGCCGGTCTGCGGATCCTTGTCGGCCAGCGTTGGCGGCGCGAGGTGGAAGACCAGCTTGTAGTCGCCCTCGAACTGCTCGTCGATGCGCTTGAGGAAGTCGCTGTCGGTGTACATCCGCGCCACCTCGAACTCGTCCTTGTAGGCGAGCAGCTTGTGGTAGCCGCGAGCAACCGCCTCGGTGAGCAATGTGATGCCGGGGGCGACACGCTGCTCGGCGGCACGCACGCGCTCGACCAGCTTCGCGTAGCGCTCGGCATAGGCGGCGTTCTGGTAGTCGGTGAGCTGCGCCTTGCGCCGCGTGATCACCTCGTCGACGCTGGTCGACAGCTTGTGATGCTCGGGCGTACCGTGCTGCGGCTTCGCCGCTTCGACCACCGCATTCATGTCGACCGCGGCGCGCCGGCCCCACTGGAACGCGGCCTTGTTGGCCTCGACCGCGGTGCCGTTGATCTCGATCGCCCGCATGATCGCCTCGCCGGTGAGCGGCACCAGGCCCTTCTGCCAGGCATAGCCGAGCATGAACAGGTTGGTGGCGATCGAGTCGCCGAGCAGGGTCGTGGCCAGGTGCGTGGCGTCGAGGAACTCGGCGTTTTCGGCACCGACCGCGTCGACGATCTGCTGCTCCATCGAGCCACCCGGGAACTTCGGATCCGGGTTGGCGCCGACATCGCCGCTGCGGGCCTGGGCGGCGAAGCCGCGCACGAACTCGCTGGTCATGGTCTGGTCACGGTTCACCACGACCCGGGTGTGGCCGTTGCGCATCTTGGCCAGCGACTCGTCACTGGCGGCGACGACGAGGTCGCAGCCGATCAGCGCATTGGCCTCGCCGGCGGCGACACGGGCGGCGTAGAGCTGCTCGGGCTTGTCGGCGATGCGAACGTGCGACCACACCGCGCCGCCCTTCTGCGCCAGGCCGGCCATGTCGAGCACCGAGATGCCCTTGCCTTCGAGGTGCGCGGCCATG
>JBFGZP010000194.1:0-6647 GCA_041586695.1 Thauera sp. | reverse complement strand
TGGTGGGGGCACTAGGATTCGAACCTAGGACCTACTGATTAAGAGTCAGCTGCTCTACCAACTGAGCTATACCCCCGTTGCCTTGCGGCCGACTCGGCGATTGCCGCCAAGTCGAGAGGCGCGGATAGTACCGTGCTCCGGACCGCCGTGCAAGGCTCAACTGCAAGAATTGCGCCCTGTGCCGTTTCAGGCCAGGACGCGGCCAGCCCGGCGGCGGGTGCCGATGCCGGCGAGGCCGCCCAGTCCTTGCGAGCCGTGGGCGTGGCAGATGGCACAGGCGAGGGCGTCGGCGGCGTCGGGGCTGGGGATGGCGTCGAGGACGAGCAGGCGCTGCACCATGTGCTGCACCTGCTCCTTGGCCGCCTTGCCGTAGCCGACGACCGATTGCTTCACCTGCAGGGCGGTGTATTCGGCCACCGCCAGGTCGCAGGACACGGCGCCGCAGATCACCGCGCCGCGGGCCTGCCCCAGGAGCAGGGTGGATTGCGGGTTCACGTTGACGAAGACCTTTTCCACCGCGACGACGTCGGGCTGATAGGTGGTGATGACCTCGCGCACGCCGTCGAGCAGGGTCTTGAGGCGGCCGGGGAGTTCGCCGTCTTTGGTCTTGATGCAGCCGCTGGCGACGTAGCGCAGCTGGCTGCCGAGGCTGTCGATGATGCCGAAGCCGGTGATGCGCAGGCCGGGGTCGAGGCCCAGGATGCGGGTGGCGACGGTGCGCGAAGCCGCGGCGCTCGGGGCCATGTTGCTCAGATGTTCACCGCGGTGCCGCTGACGCACACCATCAGCATGCCGTTGTCGGCACCCAGGACTTCGTAATCGACGTCGATGCCGACCACCGCATTGGCGCCGAGCCTGCTCGCCTCCTCGCACATCTCCTCCATCGCGATGCGACGGGCGTCGGCCAGCGTGCGCTCGTAGCTGCCGGCGCGGCCGCCGACCACGTTGCGGATCGAGGCGAACATGTCCTTGAAGATGTTGGCGCCGATGATGGCCTCGCCGTTGACCACGCCGAGATACTCGCGGATGGGCTTGCCATCGAGGGTTTGGGTCGTGCTCGTCAGCATGCTGCGTCCTCCGTGTGGGATGGGTCGATTCTAGCCCCTCACAGGGGGCTTGCCGCGATTCGGCTTCAGGCCTTGCGCGCCAGCCAGACGCCGGCCACCGCCACTGCCATGCCGACCAGCGCCAGCCCGGTGAGGGTCTCGCCGAACATCGCCCAGGCGATCAGGGCCGTGGTGGGCGGGGTGAGGTAGAACAGGCTGGCCACGTTCACCGCGCTGCCGCTACGGATGAGCAGGTTCAGCAGGCTGATCGCGCCGATCGAGAGCACCAGCACCAGCCACAGCAGGGCGAAGGTGAACTCGCCGGTCCAGTCGATGCGCATCGTCTCGGTGCCTGCCGCCAGCAGCGCGGTGACGGCGAGCGTAGGCAGGAACTGCACCACCGAACCAGTACGCAGGTCGAAGCGCGGGCAGAAGCGCTTCTGGTACAGCGTGCCGGCGGTGATACCGGCCAGCGCCGCGAGGGCCGGCGCCAACATGTTGCCGAGTTCGGCCGGGGAGACGCCGCCGACCGTGACCTTGTCGCTCACCACCAGGGTCACGCCGAAGAAGCCCATCGCCAGCCCGGCCCATTGGCGGATCGACACCCGCTCGCCGAGCAGCAGGCCGGCCCCGAGCGCGGTAAGCACCGGCTGCATGCCGACCACCAGCGCGGTCACGCCGGCTGGCAGGCCGCGGTGGATGGCGATGAAGACGCCGGCGAGATAGAGGCCGTGCACCAGCAGGCCGGTGACGCCGATGTGTACCGCCGCGAGCGGGCTCTGCGGCCATGGCGCGCGCATCGCCAGCGCGAGCAGGGCCATCAGCACGATGACCAGCACGTAGCGCGAGGACAGGAAGGTCAGCGGCTCGGCGTAGGGCAGGCCGAACTTGGCGCCGATGAAGCCGGTACTCCACAACAGCACGAAAAGCACCGGCGTGGCGCGCTGACTGAGGCTTGAGGAAGTCGAGGTCATGAATGGCGCAGCAGCGTTGAATAAAAGAAAAGCGGCGCAGCGCGCCGCTCTTCTCAAGGGCTGGATGACAGGAGCTTACTCGTCCATGACGGCCGAGGTATAGACCTCCTGCACGTCGTCGAGCGCCTCGAGGGCGTCGAGCAGCTTTTGCATGCGTGCGGCGTCGTCGCCGGCGAGCTCGATGTCGTTCTCCGCCTTCATCGTGACTTCGCCGAACTCCGCGGTGAAGCCGGCTTTCTCCAGCGCCTCCTTCACGGTGGTGAATTCCCACGGCCCGGTGACGACTTCGATCGAGCTGTCCTCGTTGGTGACGACGTCTTCGGCGCCGGCCTCGAGTGCGGCCTCCATCAGCGCGTCTTCATCGGTGCCGGGGGCGAACAGGAGCTGGCCGCAATGCTTGAACTGGAAGGCCACGCAGCCGTCCGTACCCATATTGCCGCCATATTTCGAGAAAGCGTGGCGAACGTCGGCGACCGTGCGCGTCTTGTTGTCGGTGAGGCAATCGACCATCACCGCCGAACCGCCGATGCCGTAGCCCTCGTAGCGTATTTCCTCGTAACTCACGCCCTCGAGTTCGCCGGTGCCCTTCTTGATCGCGTTGTCGATCTTGTCCTTGGGCATGTTCACCGCCTTGGCCTTGTCCACCGCCAGGCGCAGGCGCGGGTTGAAGCCCGGGTCGCCGCCGCCCATCTTGGCGGCCACGGTGATTTCCTTGGCGAGTTTGGAGAAGGCAGCGCCGCGCTTTTCGTCCTGGCGACCCTTGCGGTGCTGGATATTGGCCCATTTGGAATGACCAGCCATGAGAACCCCGATGCAGCTAAGCGATTGAGAAGGCCGACATTATACAGCCGCGCCAGCGGGTGTCGGGCGACGCGCGCAGGTGGCGCTGCTACACTTTCGGCCACTCTCATCCATTCTTCATTTTGGAGCCCCGTCATGCCCGAACCCCTCCTGATCGCGCGCGTTCCCCATGCGGGCGGCACGAAGGACGTCAAGCTGCTGCCGCGCCTCGCCAACCGCCACGGTCTCATCACCGGCGCCACCGGCACCGGCAAGACGGTGACGCTGCAGAAGATGGCGGAAGCCTTCGCCAGCATCGGCGTGCCGGTGTTCATGGCCGACGTCAAGGGCGACCTCTCCGGCATCGGCGCCGCCGGCACCGCCGCCGAGAAGCTGATGCAGCGCCTGGCGGCGATCGGCATCAACGAGTTTCATCCGCGCGCCAACACCACGGTGTTCTGGGACGTGTTCGCCGAGCGCGGCCATCCGGTGCGCGCCACCATCTCGGACATGGGCCCGCTGCTGCTGTCGCGCCTGCTCAACCTCAACGACACCCAGGCCGGCGTCCTGCAACTGGTGTTCAAGGTGGCCGACGACAATGGCATGCTGCTGCTGGATCTCAAGGATCTGCGCACGATGGTGCAGTACGTGGGCGAGAACGCGAAGACCTTCACCACCGAGTACGGCAACATCTCGCGGGCGTCGATCGGCGCCATCCAGCGCAACCTGCTCGGGCTCGAGGAGGAGGGCGGCGACATCTTCTTCGGCGAACCGATGCTCGACATCGCCGACCTCATGCAGACCGACGGCGATGGCCGCGGCGTGATCAACGTGCTCGCCGCCGACCGCCTGTACAACTCGCCCAAGCTGTATTCCACCTTCCTGCTGTGGATGCTGTCCGAGCTGTTCGAGCAGCTGCCCGAAGTGGGCGACCCCGACAAGCCGAAGCTGGTGTTCTTCTTCGACGAGGCCCACCTGCTTTTCAGCGATGCGCCCAAGGCGCTGATCGAGAAGATCGAGCAGGTCGTGCGCCTGATCCGCTCCAAGGGCGTGGGCGTGTACTTCGTCACCCAGAATCCGCTCGACGTGCCGGACACGGTGCTCGGCCAGCTCGGCAACCGCGTGCAGCACGCCCTTCGCGCCTTTACCCCGCGCGACCAGAAGGCGGTGAAAACCGCCGCCGACACCATGCGGCCGAACCCGGCTTTCGATGCCGCAGCCGCCATCACCGAGCTGGGCGTGGGCGAGGCGCTGATCTCCTTCCTCGACGAGAAAGGGCGGCCCGAGATCGTCGAGCGCGCCTTCGTCATCGCGCCGGATTCCCGCCTCGGCCCGCTGACCGACGCGGAGCGCAATGCCGCCATCAGCGGCTCGGTGATCCACGGAATCTACGAGAAGGCGGTGGATCGCGAGTCCGCCTACGAGATGCTGCGCGCCCAGGCCAGCGCCGCGGTCGAGCAGGCTGAGGCGCTGGCGGCCGAGGCGCCGCAGGGCGATAGCGGGGGCCTCAACGACGTGCTGTTCGGCTCGACCGGGCCGCGCGGCGGCAAGCGCGACGGTCTGGTCCAGATCGCGGCGAAGACGATGACGCGCACGATCGGCAGCAGCATCGGCCGCCAGATCGTGCGCGGCCTGCTCGGCTCGCTTTTCGGTGGCGGGCGGCGGCGCTGAGTCTCTTGTTGCGAGGGCGCGGCCGGCGGGCGTCGATCCGGAGCGAACATGATTGAGGCGTCGGCCAGGGGAGAGCCGGAAGCTGGCGGCGGGGTCGGCCTCGGGCTCGCATTCGCGGTCGCGGGCGCGGTCGGATTCTCGTTCAAGGCCATCCTGGTCAAACTCGCGTATCGCCACGGCGTAGACGCCGAAACGCTGCTCGCGCTGCGCATGGCGTTCTCGCTGCCCTTCTTCCTCGTCATGGGGGCTCTGGCGAGGAAGAAGGCGGGTTTCGCACTGGATGCGCGCGACTGGCTCTGGATGGCGGGTCTCGGTCTGTTCGGCTATTACCTCGCCAGCTACCTCGATTTCCTCGGCCTGAATTACATCTCGGCGGCGCTCGAGCGCCTGATCCTGTTCACCTACCCGACCATCGTCATCGTCCTGTCGGCGCTGCTGCTGGGTCAGCCGATCACGCGGCGGACGCTATGCGCACTGGGTCTGTGTTACGCCGGGATAGGTCTCGCCGTCGGGCACGATCTGAAGCTCGGCGGCGACACTGATGACGTGCTGCTCGGCTGCCTGTTCGTATTCGGCAGTGCGGTGTGCTATGCGCTTTACCTGATGGGCAATGGCGAGGTGGTGGGGAGGCTCGGTTCGGCGCGCGTCACCGCCTACGCCAGCAGTTTTGCCTGCGCCTTCGGCCTGCTGCAATTCTTCCTTCTGCGCCCGGCGGCGGCGCTGTTCGAGCAATCGTGGCAGGCGTATGGATTGACGCTGGCGATGGCGGTGTTCAGCACTGTCGCGCCGGTGTGGCTGGTGTCGGAGGCGATCCGGCGCCTGGGTGCGGGACAGGTTTCGCTCACGGGGACCTTGGGCCCGGCGATTACGATCGGGCTCGGCTGGCTGCTGCTCGACGAGGCCATCGGCCCCGCCCAGTTGGCCGGGGCAGCGATGGTGATCGCCGGCGTGGTCGTGATGTCGCGCCAGCGCGCCCGAGCGTGATCCCGCTTAGGCCCGCACACCGAGGCGACGGCAGATTTCCAGCGTCGGGCCGGCCATGTTCATGCAGTAGAAGTGCAGCCCGGGCGCGCCCTCGGCGAGCAGCTTCTCGCACAGGCGGGTGACCACGTCGAGGCCGAAGGCGCGGATCGAGTCGGCGTCGTCGCCATAGCTCTCGAAGCTCTTGCGCATCCAGCGCGGGATCTCGGCGCCGCAGGCATCGGAGAAACGCGCCAGCTTGGTGAAGCTGCCGATCGGCATGATGCCGGGCACGATAGGGACGTCCACGCCCATCTTCCGCACCGCATCGACGAAATGCAGGTAGGCATCCAGATTGTAGAAATACTGGGTGATCGCCGAATCGGCGCCGGCTTCGACCTTGCGCTTGAAGGCGAGCAGGTCGTCGCGCGGGCTTTTCGCCTGTGGATGCCATTCGGGATAGGCGGCGACCTCGATGCGGAAGCGATTGCCGGATTCCTTGCGGATGAATTCCACCAGCTCGTTGGCGTAGCGGAACTCGCCCGGATCGACCACGCCCGAGGGCAGGTCGCCACGCAGGGCGACGATGCGACGGATGCCGGCAGCGGCGTATTCCTGCAGGATGGCCTGGATGTTCTCCCGGGTTGAGCCGATGCACGACAGGTGGGGCGCGGCCTCGCTGCCGCTGGCGGCTATTTCCTTCACGGTGCTGAAGGTGCGCTCGCGGGTCGAACCGCCGGCGCCGAAGGTTACCGAGAAGAAGGCGGGCTTGAGCACGCTGAGCTTGTCGCGCACGGCGCGCAGTTTTTCGGCGCCTTCGGTCGTCGTCGGCGGAAAGAATTCGATCGAGAGTTCGGTAGTCATGGACGTTGGTCTGGGCTGACTTGCGTGTCGTTCGCGCCGCTCGGGTCGGAGCCGAGCACGCCGTGGAAGAAGAATTCGCGGTTGCCGTCGGCGCCGGTGATCGGCGAATCGAACCAGTCGCGGATGAGGATGCCATGCCTGAGGGCGCTCGCGCGCAGGCGTTGCTCCACGTCGGCGTAAAGGGTGGCGTCGCGCACGATGCCGCCCTTGGCGATGCCTTGCGGCCCGACCTCGAACTGGGGTTTGACCAGCGCGAGGATGCTGCCCTCCGGCGCCAGCAGCGCCGGCCACTGCGGCAGTAACAGCTCGAGCGAGATGAAGCTGGCGTCGCAGACGATGAGCTCGAAGCCGC
>JBFGZP010000193.1:0-6677 GCA_041586695.1 Thauera sp. | reverse complement strand
GTCCTGGGTCTGCAGCGACAGGCGGCGCTGGCGGCGGCCGACGAACTTCATCGAGATCGCCACGCCGGGCATCAGCAGGGCGCAGAACATCGCCAGCTGCCAGTCGGTGTACAGCAGGATGGCGAGCAGCGAGATCGCCAGTACGCCGTCCTTGACGATGACGGTGACGACCTGCAGGCCCGCCTCCATGATCTGGTTCACGTCGTAGGTGACGCGCGACAGCAGCTCGCCGACCGAGGAGCGGTCGTAGGTGGCCACCGGCAGGCGCAGCAGGCGGTCGTACATCTCGGCGCGAACGTCGTGGGTGATGCGCGACGACAGCCAGGTGCTGGCGTACTCGTAGCCATAGGAGGTCAGCATGCGGGTGATGCCCAGCGCCAGCAGGATGACGGGCATGACCCACAGCGGCGTGACACCGCTGGCCAGGTCCTCGAAGCCGTCGATGAGGTCCTTGAGCAGGCGCACCATCAACGCATCCACCGCGCCCGCGGCGGCCATCAGGAAGATGGAGGTCACCGCGATGCCGCGATACGGCTTGAAGTAGCGGAGCAGGCGGAAATAGAGCTGGCCGGAAGAGGTCATCGAATGGCGGTTCGCGCGCGCTGGAACAGGGCGAAGCTTAGCATCCCGTCCGCACTGTTCAGCGGTTGAACCAGCGCAGGGCCACGCCCCAGCTCTCCACATCGAGCCGCGTGACCTGGCCGCAGCCGAAATCCAGCCCCAGCCAGCGCTCCGGCGGCAGGCCCAGCAGGTGGCCGGCGATGGTTCGCAGCGGCCCGCCGTGGGCGACCACGACCACCGCTTGCGCGGGCTGCGAGAGCTGCAGGTCGCTGAGCCAGTGCAGCACCCGGCCGGCCATCTGGCGCGCCGACTCGCCGCCGGGGGCGCGAAAGCCGAGCGGGTCGGCGGCCCAGTCGTCGATCGCCGGGCCGATGGCGTCGAAGCTGCGGCCCTCCCAGTCGCCGAAGTGGATCTCCTGCAGGCGCTCGTCCGCCGTCGGCGAGCCGAGCTCCTGCGCCAGCAGGCGGGCGCGGGCCAGCGGACTGGTATGCAAGTCGTAGTCGCGCGGCAGCAGCGGGCGCAGGCGCGCGGCGACGTCGGCGGCCGCCTCGGCCAGACCCACGTCGGTCTGGCCGTAGCAGATGCCCGGCGCGACGTCGGGCCGGGGGTGGCGGATCAGATGAAGTTCCATTCCAGCAAGTGCTCCACTATCGCCCAACTGGCGAGGATGCCGAGATAGCAGGCGAGTTCGCTGAGCTGCTGCGTGGCGCCGAGCAGGTCGCCGGTGTAGCCGCCGAGCCGGCGCAGGAACATGCGTGCCGCCCACAGGGTGACGCCCGCCGCGGCGAGCAGCGCGCCGAGCGCCTCGACCGGCACCAGCAGCACGAGCGGCAGCAGGCCGAAGGCGCAGGCGATCGTCAGTTCCAGTCGGGTCAGGCGGCGGGCGAGCGGCTTCGACTTCGAGGTCTCATCCTCGCGCACGTAGGGCAGCAGGTGGATCAGGCTGGTCGAGGCGAGGCGCGACAACGGATGGGCGACGAACAGCGCGAGCGCCACCGTGAGGTGTTCGTCGCCGCCCAGTTCGCTCAGCGCAACCGCCTTCGCCAGCAGCATCAACACCATGCCGACCGTGCCGTAGCTGCCGATTCGCGAGTCCTTCATGATCGTCAGCGCCTGCGCCTTGTCCCAGCCGCCACCGAGGCCGTCGCAGGTGTCGGCCCAGCCGTCCTCGTGGAAGGCGCCGGTGGCGCGGATGGTCACCGCCATCGACAGGATCACCGCCAGCGAGGCGGGCAGCACCAGGGCGAAGGCGAGGTAGCCGAGCGCGCCGATCGCCCCGACCACCCAGCCCACCAGCGGGAAGTAGCGCGCGGCGTGGTTGAGTCGCTCGGGCGACCAAGGCACCCAGGCCGGCACCGGCAGGCGGGTGAAGAAGCCGAGAGCAGTGAAGAAGAGTTCGAGTTGGTATCGCATGATTGAGTGGTCTCAGGCCTTGCCGCTGACCCCGGCCGATTCGAAGCTCGCCATCTCGTCGAGGAAGTTGACCGCCGCCTGCACCAGCGGGTAGGCGAGCGCGGCGCCGGTGCCTTCGCCCAGGCGCAGGTCGAGTTCCACCAGCGGCTCCACGCCCAGGTGCGCGAGCTGCACGCGGTGGCCGGGCTCCTGCGAGCGGTGGGCGAACACACAGTAGGGCAGCACCGCCGGGGCGATGGCGTGGGCGACGAGCAGGGCGGAAGTGACGATGAAGCCGTCGATCAGCAGCGTCATGCGCCTTTCCGCCGCGCCGAGCATGGCGCCGGCCATCATCGCGATCTCGAAGCCGCCGTATTCGGCCAGCGCGGCCAGCGGATCGGTCGGGCGACCACCGCGCGCCAGCGCCTGTTGCAGCAGCGCGCGCTTGCGCGCGAGGCCGGCGTCGTCCAGCCCGGTGCCGCGACCGGTGACGGTGGCGAGGTCGGCACCAGCCGAATCCCCGATCAGGCAGTGCGTCAGCAGCGAGGCCGACGCCGTGTTGCCGATGCCCATCTCGCCGAAGCCGACGCAGTTGCAGCCGTTGCTCGCCAGCGCATGGGCGAGTTCGCGGCCGCGCTCACGGGCCGCGTCGCGCAGCTCGGCGCTCATCGCCGGCTGCTCGAGGTAGTTCGCCGTGCCCGGCCCGAGCTTGGCGCCGATCAGCCCCGGGCGCTTGCCGAAGTCGTGGTTCACGCCGGCGTCGACGACGCTGAGCCCGAGTTCGAACTGGCGGCTGAAGACGTTGATCGCGGCACCCCCGGCAAGGAAGTTCTCCACCATCTGCCAGGTCACCTCCTGCGGATAGGCCGAGACGCCAGCGCGCGCCGCGCCATGGTCGGCGGCGAAGACGACGATGTGCGGCTGGTTCAGCGCCGGCGTCGGCGTCTGCTGGATCAGCCCGATCTGCAGCGCCAGCGCCTCGAGCCGGCCGAGCGCGCCGAGCGGCTTGGTCTTGCCGTCGATCTTGTGCTGGATGGCGGGTGCGAGGGCGGTGTCGGGGGGCGTGAGGCGGAAGTCCATGGGGTCTGGTCCGTGAGTCGTCGGGTTCGGTCGCGGGCGTGGAGTATGCGCCAGAGCCTTCGCCCATGACAGGCCGCGGGCCGGTCCGGCGCTGATGAGGCCGGGGAGGCTTCAGGACTGCGTCTAGACGACGTCCTTCAGCACCAGCGGCAGGCCGGCGGCGACGAACACCACCCGCCCGCACAGCCCTGCGACCGCCTGGTTCAGCCGCCCGGCCTCGTCGCGGAACAGCCGCCCGAGCGGCGTTTCCGGCACCAGGCCGAGGCCGACTTCGTTCGCCACCAGCAGCACCCGACCGGGCAGCGCCGGCAGGGTGGCGAGGAGGGCGTCGCGCTCGGTGCGGAACAGCGGCAGTGCGTCGGCGCTGGCGGCGGGTGGAAGCTCATCGGCGCCGGCGAGGAGGTTGGCGAGCCACAGCGTCAGGCAGTCGACAATCAGGCAGCGCTCGGGCGCTGCCTCGCGCCGCAGCGCTGCGGCCAGGGCGATCGGCGCCTCGGTCGTGCCCCAGTGCGCCGGGCGGTCGGCGCGGTGGCGGCGGATGCGCTCGGTCATCTCGTCGTCGCCCGCCTCGGCGGTGGCGATGACGGTGACGGCGAGGCCGGTGGCGAGCGCGCGCTGCTCGGCGTGGCGGCTCTTGCCCGATCGGGCGCCGCCGAGGATGAGTTCGCAGATCATTGGAAGAGCGCGCTTTTTTGCGGCGCACGATAAAGCCGAAGAAGGTATCATCCGCCCCCGGTGCCCCGGAAGGGGTGCGGCGTTTCAGGTGCCCGACGGCGATTCCCGCCCAGGGTTAAACGGGAAACAGGTGCGCGGCGCGAACGCCCGCAATGCCTGTGCTGCCCCCGCAACGGTAAGTGAGTGCAAGCCGCATCAGACAGCCACTGGGCGTTCCGCCCGGGAAGGCGATGCGCGCGGTCCGGCCGCATGGTCGGCACAGCCCACGAGCCCGGATACCGGCCCGAACGCAAGATGGCGGATGTGCCGCGGGGTGGCGGCGACGGGCGCACTGTTGCGGCTGTCTTCGGCTCCCTCCGGGTACGTCCTTTTTCGTGCTGTCATGGCTCGCGGGGACGCAGGTCGTGGCCGAGGGAGTAATCCACAATGACAATCCGTTTTTCGTTCGCGGCGCTCGCCGTCGCCGCTGCCTTTCCGCTGAGCTCACCGCTGCACGCCGCCCAGGAGAAGACGGCCGACGCTGTCGTCGTCACCGCGACCCGCTCCGCGCGCTCGGTCGACGAGACCCTTGCGCCGGTCACCGTCATCACCCGCGAGGACATCGAGCGCCAGCAGGCGCAGAGTGTCGCCGAGCTGCTGCGCGGCCTGCCGGGCATCTCGGTGGCCAACAACGGCGGCCGTGGCAAGCTCACCAACGTCTTCCTGCGCGGCACTGAATCCGACCACACCCTGGTGCTGATCGACGGCGTCAAGGTCGGCTCGGCCACCGCGGGCACGACGGCATTCCAGGATCTGCCGATCGACCTCATCGAGCGCATCGAGATCGTCCGCGGCCCGCGCTCCAGCCTCTACGGCTCGGAAGCGATCGGTGGCGTGATCCAGATCTTCACCAAGCGCGGTGGCGGCCCGGCGCTGCCCTTCTTCAGCCTCGGCGTGGGCTCGGACAAGACCTTCAAGGGCACCGTGGGGGTGAGCGGCGGAGGCGAGCAGACCTGGTACAACGCCAGCGTCAGCGGGGAAAAGACCGATGGCTTCAATTCCTGTCGCGTCGAGGCCGCCGGCGCTGGCGGCTGCTTCACCGCCGAACCCGACCGTGACGGCTACGACAACCTGTCCGGCTCGGTGCGCGCGGGGGTTCGTCTCGACGGTGGGGCGGAGTTGAGCCTGAACTGGCTCAGGACCGAGGCCGACAGCGATTTCGATGGCAGCTTCCAGAACAGCAGCGAGTCGATGCAGGAAGTGATCGGCGGGCGTTTCGTGGTGTCGCCGACCGCGGCCTGGAAGCTGACGCTGGCGGCAGGCCAGAGCAAGGACGAGTCGGAAAACTTCAAGGATGCCGTCTTCGCCAGCCGTTTCGATAGCGAGCGTTCGAGCTACTCGGTACAGAACGACGTGGTCGTCGGCGACGACGGGCTGCTGAGCTTCGGCCTCGACTACCAGGACGACCGCATCGCCAGTTCCACGGCCTATGCGGTGCGCGCGCGCGACAACCGCGGCGTGTTCGGCCTCTACCAGGGCAAGTTCGGCCAGCACGACTACCAGCTCGCGCTGCGCAACGACGACAACGAGCAGTTCGGCACGCACAACACGGGCAGTCTCGCCTGGGGCATGCCGTTGTCGGAGCGGCTGCGCGTCACCGCCTCGTACGGCACAGCGTTCAAGGCGCCGAGCTTCAACGAGCTGTATTTCCCGTTCTTCGGCAACCCCGCGCTCGAGCCGGAGCGCTCGCGTAGCGTGGAGTTCGGCCTTTCCGGTCAGGATGCCTGGGGGACCTGGTCGGCCAACGTGTTCCAGACTACGGTCGACGACCTGATCGCCTACGACGCCTCGCTCTTGCTGCCCAACAACATCGACAACGCGCGCATTCGCGGCCTCGAGGGCGTCCTTGCCACGCGCCTCGCCGACTGGGACCTGCGCTCGACGCTGACCCTGCTCGATCCGGAGAACCGCTCGGCGGGGGCGAACCACGGCAACGTTCTTCCGCGTCGTGCCGAGCAGACCCTCCGGGTGGACGCAGACCGCAGCTACGGGAAGTATCGAGCCGGCGTGACCCTGCTGGCCTCGGGCCGCCGCTACGACGATATCGCCAACAGCAACCGGCTCGGCAGCTACGCGACCGTGGATCTGCGCGCGGAGTACCTGATCGACAAGAGCTGGCGGCTGCAGGGCAAGGTCGGTAACCTCTTCGACAAGGACTTCGAAACCGCGCAATTCTACAACCAGGAGGGTCGCAACCTGTTCGTGACCCTCACCTACCAGCCTGGACGCTGACGCGGGTGCAGGCGGACGGGGCGGCGCCGAGCAGGGCGTGATCCCGCCCGCCGGCGCCGGTCGATGAACCTGGCACCTTCCATTTCCCGATCTGCCAATGCTCAACGCTCGCAAGCTGGTTCCGGTCCTGGGCGTGCTGCTTGCCGCGGCGGCGGTGGCCTTCATCGCCGCGCTCGCCGCCGGCGATCTCTCCATCACGCTGGGCGACGCCCTCGCCGCCGTCTTCGCGGGCGCCGAGGGCATGTCGGCCGACATCGTGCGCGAGCTGCGCCTGCCGCGTGCGGTCGCGACCTTCGTCTGCGGCGGTCTGCTCGCGATCGCCGGCGCGCTGATGCAGGTGCTGCTGCGCAACCCGCTGGCCGATCCCTACATCCTCGGCATCTCCGGCGGTGCAGCGGTGGGTGCGCTCGGCGCGCTGACCCTGGGCATGGCGAGCTTCTGGGTGGATGCGGGCGCCTTCGCCGGCGCGCTGGCGGCGATGCTGCTGGTGTTCGGGCTGGCGCACGGGGATGGCAGCTGGACGCAGACGCGGCTGCTGCTCACCGGCGTGATCGTCGCCGCCGGCTGCGGCGCGGCGGTGACGCTGATGCTGGCGCTGGCGCCGGATACGCGGGTGCAGTCGATGCTGTTCTGGCTGATGGGCGACGCCAGCGGCGCGGCGCGGCCGTGGCCGGCGCTGGGCGTGTTGATCGTCGGGC
>JBFGZP010000192.1:0-6707 GCA_041586695.1 Thauera sp. | reverse complement strand
CTCTGCCGGCTTGGTGGCCTTCGGCGGCTCGGCCTTCTGTTCCACACCGGTCTCGCCGCCCAGTGCCTCGACCACGGCAGGCAGCAGCCGGGCGAGCTCACCCGTCATCAGGGCGAATTCGGCGTCGAACAAGGCCTGGGCGTCCTCGCCATCGCCGTCGATCTGGTCGCGCACGACGTCGAGGAAGTCCAGGCGCTTGATCTCGAGCTTCTCGGTCAGCACCAGGCTCACCCGATCATCGAAGGTCAGGGCGAGCCGCGTGGGCAGCTTGCCGGCCTCGAGGTGGCCCTTTACCTCGTCGCCTTCGAGGGTGTGGCGCACATAGCGCACCGCAGCCTTGTCCTCGCTGACCGATCGCAGCTCGCAGTCCTGATCTATGGAGAAGCCCGCAGGCGCCTCGCCACCGGCGAGCCAGTCGGCCATCGCGCCGGTGGGCGAGAGTTCGGTGCGCAGCAGGGCGAGCGGAAAGTTGTCGAGCGTCTGGCGCAGCACTTCGAGCATGTCCTCGGCGCGCGCCTGGCTCGAGGCATCGATCACCAGCCAGCCGTTGACCGGGTCGATCCAGGCGTACATGCGGCGGCGGCGGGTGAATGCGCGCGGCAGCAACTCCTGCGTGATCTGCTCGCGCAAGTCCTTCATCTGCTTGCGCCCGAGCTTATAGCCCTGTTGCTCGGCGATCTCCTCGGCACGCTCGTCGGCCTCCTGCTTGACCACCGCGGAGGGAAGCAGGCGATGTTCGATACCGAGCGCGATCAGCCATTGCCCCGCCACTTGATGCACCAGCACCTCGTCGCTGGTCGGCGCGATCCAGCCACGGCTTTCCATGTCCTGGCTGCCGCAGGGGTGGAAGCGCTTCTTCGCCAGCTGTTGCTCGAGGCGCTCGGCGCTCATGTCCCACCCGGCGGGCAGGCGATAGATCTGCAAGTTCTTGAACCACATGGCTTGATTGTTTCCTTTCGTGAACGAAAAAACGCCCGCTACGTGGGAATGTGGCGGGCGCGTTGGCAGGGCTTTACTGCAGACGGGTCGATTCGGCGATCATGCGGATGACACGCACGGTATCGAGGTCGGACTGGTGATAGGCCGAACGCACATAGCCCGCGTACTGGCCGTCTTCGCTGCCCGCGCTCTCCGGCAGCGTGGTGAGGTAGCGAAAGCGGAGGAACAGGGCGCCTTGCTGCGGCTCCTCGATGCTGATCGTAAGGCTGCCGCCGGCGTGCTCGGCATTCGCTTCGGACTCGAAGCGGATCCACTCCAGGGTCTCGAAGGTGACGTGATCGCGGATTACCACATTGCCGAAGTGCAGATCGCGCACGAGGTGGTCCTCGCTGCGTTCGACGATGTTGCAGGCCTCCAGACCGGGCAGGAAGGGCCGCGCGTCCTCGGCGCGACACAGGAGACCAAACCACAGCTCCTCCCGGCTGAGCGGGCTCTGAAGCGGCTCGGCAAGGTCGTTCACCTCGATCAGGTGTTCGAATTTCAAGGTTTTCTCCCAGACTGCAGGATCACAGTTTACCTCGACCCGGCGCCGTGCCGGGATACCATCGCCGGATGCAACTCGAACGACTCCTCCACTCCCAGGGATTCGGCAGCCGCAAGGAATGTCGTGCCCTCATCCGTGCCGGCTGCGTCACCGTCGCTGGCTTTCCCTGCGACGATCCCGGCGCCGATTTCGACCCCGGCAGCACCGACGGAAGTCCGGGCCTCGCCTTCGAGGTCGATGGCATCACCTGGCGATACCGCGCCAAGACCTACCTGGTGCTGCACAAGCCGTCGGGCTATGAATGCTCGCACAAGCCGACCTTCCATCCCTCGGTGTTCCGCCTGCTGCCGGACATGATGCTGAACCGCGACGTGCAGTGTGTCGGCCGCCTCGACCAGGACACCACCGGCCTGCTGTTGCTGTCCGACGACGGCCAGTTCATCCATCGCTGGAGTTCGGGCAAGAAGCGCACGCCGAAGCTGTACCAGGTGACCCTGGCCGACCCGGTCGACCAGGGCTTCGCTCAGCGCATGGTCGACGGCGTGGAACTGCATGGCGAACCGGTCCCGATCGCCGCTGCAGCCTGCGAGCAGACCGGCCCGACGACCCTGCTGATGACGATCTGCGAGGGCAAGTACCATCAGGTCAAGCGCATGGTCGGAGCTGCCGGCAACCGCGTGGTCGCCCTGCACCGCAGCGCCGTCGGTGGCCTGAGGCTCGACCCCGGGCTGGAGGCGGGTCAGTGGCGCTGGCTGGACGCGACGGATCTCGACGCCCTGGCGAATTTCGACTAGAGCTGCCGCCTGATCCCCGTGCAGGCGGGAATTCCCTTCATTGCCTTCGCGGGGTGGAGTGAACGAGCGTGCAGGCGCCGAAGCTTCGGCGACGGCCGTGTTTATCGACGTCGATATCCAGCGCCCTCGGCTGGGCCACGCCCTGAGTCGGCACGTGTTTTGTTGTTCTGTTTTTCTATTTATTTAAAAGATAAAGATGTAAACAGTGGGCCGAAATCTGTGGATAAACCGATCAAGTCCTTTTCCGATCAGGCTTTCGGTCGCGCACAAGGGCGTTGATAAGGGTGGGAGTCGCTGTGCACGGAATGTCCATCGTTTTCGTAGATCTACGATTCAAGGCCTTTGTTCACATGCTATCCAGCCTTTCCCGGCATTTTTGCCCACTGAAATGAACGTTCCTCGTGCCGCAAGCCCCTGCCAGTGGGAGATCTTCTGCCAGGTTGTGGATAATTTTGGGGATATCGGCGTGTGCTGGCGTCTCGCGCGCAATCTTGCGCAATGCCATGGCCTCGCCGTGCGTCTCTGGGTCGACGACTGGGCGGTGTTCTGCCGGCTCTGCCCGCTCGCGGCCGCCGCGGATGCGGACGCGGGCTCGCACTTAGAAGGCGTCGAGGTGCGTCGGTGGCGCACACCCTTCGGCGTGGTCGAACCCGGCGATGTCGTCGTCGAGGCCTTCGCCTGCGAACTGCCCGACAGCCATCTGCAGGCAATGGCGGGTCGCGCAAGGCCGCCGGTGTGGATCAATCTCGAGTACCTGTCGGCAGAGGACTGGGTGGCCGGTTGTCACGGCCTCGCGTCGCCGCATCCGCGCCTGCCGCTGGTGAAGCGCTTCTTCTTTCCCGGTTTCGACGCCGGCACCGGCGGCCTGCTGCGCGAACCCGATTTGCTCGCGCAGCGCGACGCCTTCGTGCGCGATTCGGCCCGCCGCACGTCTTGGCTGGCCGGAATGGGCATCGACGCGCTGCCGCAGGATGCCCTGCTGGTCTCGCTGTTCGCCTACGAGCAGCCCGGCCTGCCGGGGCTGATGCATGCGTGGTCGGGCGGCGAGCGGCCGGTGATCCTGCTCGTGCCGGAAGGCCGGGTGCTGGGCGATGTCGCGCGCGCGCTCGGCCGTGAGCGGCTGGCCGCGGGCGAGCGCGTCGTCCACGGCCGCCTGACGACGATCGTGCTGCCCTTTTCCGACCAGGCCGGGTTTGACCGGCTGCTGTGGGTCTGCGACCTCGACTTCGTTCGTGGCGAGGACTCCTTCGTGCGCGCCCAGTGGGCCGCGCGGCCCTTCGTGTGGCAGATCTATGCGCAGGACGACGCCGCGCACCACGACAAGCTCGAGGCCTTCCTGGCGCGCTACACGGCGGGGCTGGTGCCGGAGGCGGCCGACGCGCTGCTGCGTTTCTCGCGCGCCTGGAACGGACGTGGCGACATCGCCGCTGCCTGGCCGGCATTCGCCGCTGCGCTGCCGGACCTGCAGAGGCACGCCGAGGCCTGGTGCGGCAAACTCGCCACACTTCCCGAACTTTCGAGCCGCCTGATCGAATTCTGTGGCCACTTTTCCACCGAGTGGGAGTAATATCCCGCGCTTTCAGTCGACAGCGGCATCCGCCGCGACGCGCAAGCTCGGGACACAGCATGAAAACCGCTCAGGAACTCCGCTCCGGTAACGTCATCATGGTCGGCAGCGACCCGCTGGTGGTGCAGAAGGCGGAATACAACAAGTCCGGCCGCAACTCCGCGGTCGTGAAGATGAAGCTCAAGAACCTGCTGACCGGCGCGCCGTCCGAGTCGGTTTACAAGGCCGACGACAAGTTCGAGGTCGTCCAGCTCGATCGCAAGGAAGTGACCTATTCCTACTTTGCCGATCCGATGTACGTCTTCATGGATGCCGACTACGAGCAGTACGAAGTCGAAGACGAAAACATGACCGACGCCCTGAAGTATCTGGAAGACGGCCTGCAGTGCGAGGTGGTGTTCTACAACGGCAAGGCGATCTCGGTCGAACTGCCGAACTCGGTGGTGCGCGAGGTGATCTATACCGAGCCGGCCGTGAAGGGCGATACCTCGGGCAAGGTCATGAAGCCGGCGAAGATCTCCACCGGCTTCGAACTGCCGGTACCGGCCTTCGTCGAGATCGGCGACAAGATCGAGATCGACACCCGCAGCGACGAGTACCGCAACCGCGTCAAGTGAGCACCGTTCAGGTGTGATCGATCGGGCCCGCAAGGGCCCTTTTTCTTTGCGCGGTCACGTGCACCGTGATTTCCCCGCATTGCCATTGGCGGCGAAGCTCGTAAGCTGTCCGCTACTCCGTTCCCCGACCATGAAGAGGTTTATTCGATGAAGTTGCTGCTGGCCGTTGCTGCCGCGCTCCCCTTGATGTTGCTCGCCGCCTGTGGCGCGGACGAGCCGTCCGAGAAGGCCAAACGTTCGGCCGGCGAGGCGGTGGAGGCGGCAAGGGAAGCGGTTGGCAAGGCCGGCGAGGCGGTCAAGAAGGCGGGCGAGGCCGGTGCGGCGGCAGTGGAGGCCGTCACCGAGTCTGCCCGCAACAAAGCCGAAGCGGGTGCACAGGATGCCGCGGCCGAAGCCGCCAGGGCCGAAGCGGCCGCCTCCGGTTCGGTGCGCGATGCCAAGGAAGCGACCGAGCGTGCCACCGAGCGCATTGTCGATGCCGCCGTGGAAGCCGCGCACAAGCTGAAGGAAGTCGGTCTCGAAGCGATGGAGTCGGTAACCGGCAAGTCCAACGGAACCAGAACCGACACGCCCGAGAAGAAGGACTCGCCGGCGAAGTGATCGGCAGTTCCCGCGCTTCAGGGTGACGGCCGCGATGGGTGAGCGGCCGGATTGCAGCTGAGCGTATCCGCGCACGAATGCGCCCGCTCCCGGCAGTGCGCCACGCGTTCCGCCCATGGCTTGGCGCGAAGGCCTGGCTCAGCCCTTGACCGCGTTTCCGCCATGCCCTTGCGGGATCCGTGATCGTGGCCGGCAGCGATGGGGAACCCGCCTACAATGTCGGCTTTCGGCAGTCTCCTGCAGCCCCGTTCATGTCCGACGCTCAAGACCCTCCCGCTTCGCAGGCGATCCGCATCCGCGGTGCGCGCCAGAACAATCTGCGCAACCTGTCGCTCGATCTGCCGCTCAACCGCCTGACGGTGGTCACCGGGGTGTCGGGCTCGGGCAAGTCCTCGCTGGTGTTCGATACGCTTTACGCCGAGGGTCAGCGGCGCTACGTCGAGACTTTCTCGCCCTATGCGCGGCAGTTCCTCGAGCGCATGGACAAGCCCCAGGTCGACCGCATCGAGGGCGTACCGCCGGCGATCGCGATCGATCAGACCAATCCGGTGCGGACCTCGCGCTCGACCGTCGGCACCATGACCGAGCTCGCCGACCACTTCAAGCTGCTGTATGCGCGCGCCGCGCGGCTGCACTGCCGTGGTTGCGGTGCGCCGGTGCGGCGCGATTCCGTCGACAGCATCGCGGCCGATCTCGCCCGCCGCGCCGAGGCCGCCACCGACCCGCGGCTGGTGGTGTGCTTTCCGGTGCCGGTGCCGAAGAACTTCACCGCGGACGAGGTCACCGGATTGCTGCAGGTCCAGGGTTATACGCGCATACAGCGCCGGGACGAGGGCGCGGACGGCGACGTTCTCCAGGTGGTGCAGGATCGCTTCCGCCTGTCGAATGCGGAGGCGCCACGCGTGGCCGAGGCGCTCGAGAGCGCGCTGCAGCGTGGCCACGGCCGCCTCACCGTATTCGCCACCGGCGACGGCCTGCCCGCCGGCGAATCGGCCTGGCGCTACTCGACGGACCTGCACTGCGCCGAGTGCGACATCCATTACGCCAATCCGACCCCCGGCCTGTTCTCCTTCAACTCGCCGATCGGTGCCTGCGACACCTGCCGTGGCTTCGGTCGCGTGATCGGGGTCGATTTCGGCCTCGCGATTCCGGACGAGTCGAAGACTCTCGCCGAAGGCGCGGTCAAGCCGTGGCAGACCGAAAGCTACCGCGAATGCCAGGCCGACCTGGCGAAGATGGCGAAGAAGTGCGGCGTGGCGATGGACATCCCGGTGCGCGAACTGCCGCCGGAACATCGGCAGTGGCTGCTCGAGGGTGACCCCGGATGGAAGAACTGGGACAGCTCCTGGCCGCGCTACTGGTACGGCGTGCGCCACTTCTTCGACTGGCTCGAGACCAAGGCCTACAAGATGCACATCCGGGTGCTGCTCTCGCGCTACCGCAGCTACACCGAATGCCCGGCGTGCAATGGCGCGCGCCTCAAACCCGAAGCCTTGCTGTGGCGGCTGCCGATCGACGAGCCCGCCGGGCGGGGGGACGAGGCCGATGTGCAGCCCGGACTCGCCATCCACAAACTGATGGCCCTGCCGGTCGAGCGCATCCGCGCCGCCATCGGTGCGCTCGACCGGCAGGGCCTGACGGACGAG
>JBFGZP010000191.1:0-6766 GCA_041586695.1 Thauera sp. | reverse complement strand
GGCATCGCTACTACGGCGTGGGCAACAGCCCGTCCAGCACCAACAAGCTCTATTTCTCTCACTCGGACACCGGGCGCGTGCACACCAGCGACGCCAACCGCATGACGATCGGCGGCTTCCTGTGCGGGAACAACACCGACGATCCATATGCCGCCGGCCGCGTGGTGGGGCAGGCGCTGTGGGAGTTCTATCACGGCATCAAGGTGTCGGGCTCGAGCCAGACCGGCACCTGGCGCCCGACCACCGACACCGATTTCAACTGGATCGTCTACTGGGCCGCCGACCTGATGGCGTCGTCCACCTACAAGGACCGCTACGAGTACGCCAACCGCCTAATGGAGATCCTGGACAAGCACACCAACTGGTCGAGCGATGGCAAGCGCGACTACTGCGAGATTTTCGAGCACCACGGCTTGCGGGACTATATCAACACTGATTACTGCAACTGACGCGGGAGCGACGCCACTACCGTCACGGCCTGAACGTCGGTAATCAGTTTCTCAATCGCCATGTTCTTGGGCTTGGTGGAATGACCGGTTTGCCCTGGTGTGGTCTTCCGAGGACATTCAGGTTGACGCCCGAGCTCTCTAGCTACGCCATCGACGCCGACGTGCGCCGGCTCGCCGAGATGCTGGATTGCCAGTGGCCCGCCCGGCGCTCAGGCGATACAACCATCCTGGGTGAATGCGACGCGGGTGATGGCGCCGTACTTGTTCGCCTGGGTGGCGAGCAGGTCTTCGTCGCGCCACCATCACTGCTTCGCGTTGGTCATCAGTCCGCGCTTGTACTCGATGCCGTGGGGCAGTTCCTTTGTCGGCCGGATCAAAGAGCCATCGGGATACGGCGGCAGGGCGCTTGCGGCCTCGCCGAAGCCTTCCATGCGCACGTGGCCGGTGCCGTCGTCGCTCGGGGACGGCGCCAATGGCTACAATCCAGGCAGACATTCACACACCCCAAGGACGCTACCGTGCCCAACAGCCCCCACTCCGCCAGCGCCGACGCCGCGCTGCTGCCGGCGGTCGAGATCGAGACTGCGCCCCGGCCCACGCATGCAGTGATCTGGCTGCACGGCCTCGGCGCCGACGGGCACGATTTCGAGCCCGTCGTCGACGCCTTCGACCTGAACAGGCTGCCGGCCACCCGCTTCGTCTTTCCGCACGCGCCGACGCGACCGGTGACGATCAACGCCGGCTACGTCATGCGCGCGTGGTACGACATCGTGTCGGCGGACTTCTCGCAGCGGCGCGAGGACCCGGTCGGCGTGCGCGAATCCGCACAGCAGGTCGAGGCGCTGATCGCGCGCGAGAACGCTCGCGGCGTCGCCGACGACCGCATCGTCCTCGCCGGCTTCTCGCAGGGCGGCGCGATCGCGCTCCACACCGGCCTGCGCCATCCGCGTGCGCTCGCCGGCATCCTCGCGCTGTCGACCTACCTGCCGCTGGCCGACACCCTGGCGGCCGAAGCCGACGAGGCCAATCGTGAAGTGCCGATCTTCATGGCGCACGGCCACGACGACACCGTGATCCCCTACGACTTCGGCTGGCAATCGGGCGAGTTCCTGCAGCAGCAGGGCTACAAGCTGGACTGGCACGAGTACTTCGCCGGCCACACCGTCGCCATGGAGGAGTTGCGCGACCTCGAGGCCTGGCTGCGCGATGTGCTGGGGCGCAGCGCGGCGCGATGACGGGCACTTCGCCTTTGCACATGAGGCTTCCCCGGCGGAAGATGTAGATCCTTTCTGTCAGCGCAGCCCTGGGAGGTCTCATGAGCGACATCTCGAACCACGGCCTCGATGATCGTCGGCGCCCGGTCGATTGAGCCAATCCCCGAAAACCCTCGCGGACGAGGGCGCAGCGTCGCGTGGATTCGGCGGCCCGCTGCATCTGGCGCGCTCGATCTGCGGCTGGGTCGGCGATGCCGGCCTGACGCAGGCGCGCAAGCTGAAGCTGCTGACCGCGGTCCTCGCCGCCGTGGTCGGCGCGGGAGTCCGGTCCGGCACCTGGCGGCGCACGATCCGCAGGCCGCTCGCGCGGCAGGTCGTGTCCTCGGGCGTGGAGGCCATCGGCCTCATCGCCTTCCTCGCGATCGCGGTCGGCATCGTCCTGGTCGCGCAGTACCAGTGGTGGCTCGGCGATCTGATCCAGTCGCACTGGCTGGGGCCCGTGCTGGTGGCGGTGGTGGTGCGCGAGCTGGCGCCGATCCTGGTCAATCTCGTCATCATCGCGCGCAGCGGCGGCACCATGGCCGCGGAACTCGCCCTGCTGCGGCTGTCGGGGGAGGACCGCGTGGTGGAAGGACAGGGACTGGACCCGGTCGATTATTTCATCGTGCCGCGGGCGGCCGCGCTGACGATTTCGGTGGCCTGCCTGACCCTGATCTTCACCGCCTTTTCCTTCCTCTCCGTGTACGTCTTCGGCCAATGGATCGGCGCGAAAACCGGGCCCTTCCCGGAGTTCGCCCACGATGCGCTGAGCGCGCTCACGCCCGCCGACCTCGTCAGGCTGGCGCTCAAGTGCGCGCTCCCGCCGGTGCTGACCGCCTGCATCTGCTGCATCGAGGGCTTCGGCGCCGGCGAAACCGCCGCCGAGGTACCCCGTGCCGCCCGCATCGCGGTGCAGCGTTCGGTGGTGGCCTTGTTCGCAGTCGTCGCCTGCATCTCGATCGGCGCCTACCTGTGATGGGTATGCGCGTGGCGCCACTGCCGGCCAAACCGACATGAGCGACACCGTGCTCGAGTTCGACGAAGTCACCGTGGACGGCGGTCATGGCTACGACACCGCAATCTGGCAGGTGAATCTTCGCCTGCGGCGCGGGGAACTGGCGCTGGTTCGGCTGGAAGCGAGCCATCTGCGCACGCCCCTGGCCGACGCCGCGCAGGGACTGGTGGACACGCTGCAGGGCAGCGTGCGCTTTTTCGGTACGCCGTGGCCGTCGATGTCGTCCGCGGCCAGGCTCGCGGCGCGCGCGAAGATCGGGCGGGTGTTCGAGGAGCCCGCCTGGATCAGCGAACTCGATATGGACGAGAACATCACCCTCGCGCAGGAGCATCATTCGCGCCGCCCGTTGGCGGCGATACGCGAGAATGCGGCGGAACTGGCGCGGCGCTTCTCCCTGCCCGGGCTGCCGCTCGGTCGGCCGGCGCTGATGCTCGCGCCCGACCTGCGCCGTGCCGCCTGTGTGCGCGCGCTGCTGGGCACGCCGGAGCTACTGATCCTCGAGCGGCCCGCCTGTGGCGTCTATCCTGAAATCATGCCCGCGCTGATGGCGAGCGTGGGGGCGGCGCGCGCGCGTGGCGCGGCCGTGTTGTGGACGACCGACAATCCGGAGGAGTGGAACGATGCCGGCATCCGGCCCACGGTTCGCTGCACGATGACGGGCTCCCAGCTCAGCATCCTGGCGGGAGGCTAGAACATGCCGAAGCCCTTGAAGGTGAGCCGGGCGAATGAGATCGTCGGCCTGTTCATCCTGCTGGCCCTGGCGCTCGCGCTTGCCGCCGTGTTCCTCGGCCCGCAGACGCAGCGCTGGTTCGCCACCACCCAGACGCTCGCGATCCAGCTGCCGCCGGAAGGCTCGCTGGGCCTGCGCCGCGGCGCCGACGTGCAGATCCTCGGCTCGGTCGTCGGCACCGTGGAGGACATCGTCGTCACCGATGCCGGCGGGGTGGTGGCCGAGGTCAGCATTCAGGGCAACTTCATCCGCTTCGTGCGCAGCGATTCCCGCGCCATCATCCGCAAGCCGCTCGGTTTCGGCGACGCCTCGATCGAGATCACCCGCGGCCATGGCGATCCACTCCCGGCCGAAGGCGGCGTGCTCGGGAGCGAGGCGGACAAGGCCCCCACCGAGATCATGGAGGAGGCGCTCGCGATCATTCGCGACGAAGCCCTGCCGACGATCCGGGAATTGCGCGGCGCCGTCTCGGAGTTCACCCAGCTCGCCGCCGAGCTGCGCGGGCAGCAGGCCGGCATCACGCAGGCGCTGGCGCACCTGAACCGGGTGGGGGCGCAGCTGGAGAAACCGGAGGGGCTGGCGGGCGTGCTGCTGACCGATCCGCGCCCCGCCGCCGAGCTGCGCGCCGCGCTGCCGAAGCTCAATGCCGCGCTCGACGCGTTGAACCTGAGCCTGCGTGAGGCGCGCGCGCTCGCCCAACGCCTGCCCCAGATCGGCGCCGACGCCGAGGCCACGATGCGGAACGCCCGCGCCGCCTCGGCCGAGGCGGCGCGGCTGTCGAAGGCGCTGCCCGAGCTGGAAAGTGCCGCCCGGCGGGTCGTGGAAGCCGCTCCGGGCGTGTTGCTGCAAGGCCAGGAGACCCTGCACCAGATCCAGCGTCTGACCGAAGGCGCGCAGCGCAGCTGGCTGCTGCGCGACCATATCGAGGCCCCGCCCAGCGGCAGCCGTCTGGACAGCGAGCGGGTGGGGAGCGAGCGATGAGCGTCGCCGCGGGTGTCCTCCGCCGCCGCCTGCTCGCGTCCACGGTCTGCGCGATCGCCAGCGTTGCGGTCTCGTGTGCGAGCCCGCCCCCGCTGCCGAGCGTGCCGGCGGCGCAGGCGGAGATAACGCAGGCCTTCGCCGTGGCGCGGCGTGCCTACGAGCGGGGCGAGTTCGCGCAGGCGCAGGCCTTGTATCGCCAGGCGCTGAGGCGCGCCCGCGCCATCGACGCCGCGGCGCTCGCCGCCGACGCCGCCTACAACCTTGCCGTGAGCGAGATCGCGCTGCGCCACTACGCCGCCGCCGACCAGCTGCTGCGCGAGGCCGCCTACGACGCCGCGCGCGCGGCGACGGATCTCACCGAGATCGGCCTGCTGCAGGCGAAGCTCGCCTACCTGCGTGGGCGGCCGGCCGAAGCCCTGGCCCTCGTCGATGCCCTGGTCGCCGCCGCGGCCGCGCCGCGGATCCACCTCCAGGGCCGGATCCTGCGCGGGCAGATCCAGGCCGACGGCGGCGATCTGGTCGCCGCCTTCGCCGAGCTGGGCGCAGTCCGAGACCTCGCCGCCGGGCCGGCGGGCCCGCTGAGTGCGGCGCTGGCGGCCGACACCGCGAAACTCGAGGGATCGATCGCGCGGCGCGACGGCCAGGTGCTCACTGCGGCGCAATTGTTCGATTCGGAAGCGGAACTGCTCCGCCGCGCGCATCGCTATCGGGACATGGGCTACGCTTTCGCCCGCGCCGCCGAGGCCTATCTGGCGGCGGGCGAGGCGGCGCTGGCTGCGGATCGTTATTTCCTTGCCGCCCGCAGCCTGGACGGCATGGGCGATGCCGCGGCGGCACGGCCCTACCTCGATTCGAGCGTGGCGGCGGCCGATCGCGCCGGCGACGACGGCACGGGCGCGAGGGCGCGCGCACTGCTCGACGAGATCAGCCGACGCGCCGCCCCCTGAGCATGTAGGTCGCGATCTCGCCCTGACCACGGACGTAGAACTCGCCGCGCGGCTCGAACAGATATTCGTCCTCGAGCAAGGCGTGCGTCGCGGCGCTGACCTGGATTCCGCCGGTGACACCGCAGGCCTCCATCTGGCTGGCGGTGTCGACGGACGGGCCCCAGAGGTCGTAGGCGAGCTTGCTGCGGCCGACGACGCCGGCTATCACCGCGCCCGAGTGGACGCCGATGCGTACGCTCAGTGGCCTGTCCGTTCCGCTCGGGATCGCCGCGATCTCGCGCTGCATGGCGAGCGCCAGTTCGGCGACGGCCTCGGCGTGGTCTGGCCGCGGCTCCGGCAGCCCGCACACGGCGAGGTAGGAATTGCTGATGGTCTTGATCTTCTCCACCCCGGTCTCGGCGGCCAGGCGGTCGAAGAGCGAGAACACCTGGTTCAGCAACTGGATGAATTCGGCCGGCGGTCGCGAGCCGGCGACCTCCCAGAAGTCGTCCACATTGCACAACAGTATGGTGGCTTCGGCATATTCCTCTACGATGCACGCGCCCGGCTCGGCGCGCAGGCGATCCGCGATCGGCTTCGGGAACAGGCTCAGCAGCAGCCGCTCGGAGCGCTCCTGCTCGGCGCCCAGGCGTTGCAGCAGCTCGTCCTTGGTTGTGCTCGTCCGCTCCGCCTCGTTCTTGGCCCGCCGCAGCGACAGCAGCGCCTCGACCTGGCGGCCGAGCGCGCGCAGCGACTTGCGTTGCGACTCGTCCAGCGTCCGCGGGACGCGATCGATGACGCACAGCGTCCCCATCGAGTGGCCGGCCTTCGTGATCAGCGGCGTCCCCGCGTAGAAGCGGATATTGGGGTCCGAGGTCACCAGCGGATTGTCGGCAAAGCGCTCGTCGGCCGTGGCGTCCTCGACCACCAGCAGCTCGGGACGCAGGATGGCGTGGGCGCAGAAGGCCAGATCGCGCGGGGTCTCCGTGGCTTCCAGTCCGACCCGCGCCTTGAAGAACTGGCGATCCTGATCGATCAGCGACACCAGCGCGATCGGCGTGGCGCAGATATGGGAGGCCAGATACACCAGATCGTCGTACTCGGCTTCGGCGATCGTGTCGAGGATCCGCAACTGGCGCAGCTCTTCGAGCCGTTCGGGCTCATCTGGTGGCAGGGGGGCTCTCATCGGCTGATCGGTCGACCTTCCTCGTGTTCGGCGGATTTCATTCTAGTACCGATCGCTCACCCCGCTGCGCCCCCGTTCCGGATCCGGGTCGGCCTTCCGCGCCGCTCGAGCCTATCGGACCGACATGGCAGTCGATCAAGTCACAGGTTTGGTGTGGGCTCGTTCCTGTCGCCGGCACGGTGCATCGCGGTTAATGGGAGTGCCTGTGACTGGCCGACCGCCTGGC
>JBFGZP010000190.1:0-6822 GCA_041586695.1 Thauera sp. | reverse complement strand
GGCGGCGTTCCAGATCAGGTCGGCGACGCGCTGGAAGCCGAACATCGAGTAGAAGATGTAGAACGGCAGCATCGGCTCGCCGCTGTGCGAGTAGGCGGTGCCGGCGGCGATCCACGACGCCATCGAGCCGGCCTCGGAGATGCCCTCCTCGAGGATCTGACCCTTGATGTCCTCGCGGTAGAACGCGAGCTGCTCGCTGTCCTGCGGCGTGTAGCGCTGCCCCCACGGCGAGTAGATGCCGAACTGGCGGAACATGTCCTGCATGCCGAAGGTGCGCGCCTCGTCGGCGACGACCGGCACGATGCGCGGACCCAGCTGACTGTCGCGCATCAGCTTGTTGAGCAGGCGCACGGTGGTCATCGTGGTGGAGATCTCGCGCTCACCGGAGTCTGCATGAAAGGGCACGTAAAGATCCGGCTGCGACAGCTCGATCGGTCGCGCCTCGTGGCTGCGGCTGGGCACGTAGCCGCCGAGGGCCGCGCGGCGTTCCTGCAGGTAGCGCACCTCGGGGCTGTTCTCCCCCGGATGGAAGTAGCGCAGCTCCTCCAGATCCTGGTCGGAAAGCGGCAGGCCGAAGCGCTCGCGGAAGCGCTCGAGGTCGGCGCGCGCAAGCTTCTTGGTCTGGTGCGAGGTGTTCGCGCCCTGGCCCGAGGCGCCCATGCCGAAGCCCTTGGTGGTCTGCGCCAGGATCACCGTCGGCTGGCCGCGGTGCGCCACCGCCGCGGCGTAGGCCGCATGCACCTTGGCCGGGTCGTGGCCGCCGCGCTTGAGCGCGTCGATGTCGTGGTCAGACATGTTCGCCACCAGCGCGGCGAGCTCGGGGTAGCGCGAGAAGAAGTGCTCGCGGTTGTAGTGGCCGTCGGTGGCGGAGAGCTTCTGGAACTCGCCGTCCACCGCCTCGGCCATGCGCCGGAGAATCCAGCCCTCGCGGTCACGCGCGAAGAGCACGTCCCAGTTGCTGCCCCACAGGCACTTGATGACGTTCCAGCCGGCGCCGGCGAACAGGGTTTCGAGTTCCTGCACCACGTTGCCGTTGCCACGGACCGGGCCGTCGAGGCGTTGCAGGTTGCAGTTGACGACCAGCACCATGTTGTCGAGCTGCTCGCGCGCGGCGAGCGAGATGCCGGCCAGCGACTCGGGCTCGTCCATCTCGCCGTCGCCGACGAAGGCCCACACCCGGCGGTCGCTCGGTGCGGTGATGCCTCGGTGCTCCTGGTAGCGCTGGAAGCGCGCCTGGTAGATCGCGCTGAGCAGGCCGAGGCCCATCGAGCCGGTCGGGAACTGCCAGAAATCGGGCATCAGGGAGGGATGCGGATAGGACGACAGGCCGCGCCCGATGCCGCCCGAGACCTCGCGACGGAAATGCGCGAGGCGGTCCTCGGACAGGCGGCCTTCGAGGAAGGCGCGCGCATACACGCCGGGCGATGCGTGCGCCTGGAAGTAGACGAGGTCGCCCGGATGGGCATCGGTGCGACCGCGGAAGAAGTGGTTGAAGCCCACCTCGAACAGGTCGGCGATCGAGGCGTAGGTGGCGATGTGGCCGCCCAGTTCGGGGTGGGCCTTGTTCGCCCGCGACACCATCGCCAGCGCGTTCCAGCGATGAATCGCGGTGATGCGCGCCTCCATGTCGATATCACCGGGATAAGGCGGCTGTGCATCGACACCGATGGTGTTGCGATAAGGCGTCGTGTGACGCGTGTGGAAGCGCCCGCCGGCGCGGCGGCCGGATTCGATCAGGCGATCGACCAGGTATTCGGCCCGCCCCAGCCCATCGCGCTCGATGACCTCGGCAAGGCTGTCGAGCCAGTCCCTGGTCTCGTCGGCGTCCCGTTCTGCTGCCAGCGTGAATGTCGTCTGTTGCGGGTTCTGAGTCATGGGCTTCGGTTCCTGTAATGCAAGGGCCGGTCGGTGCTGCACTGCACACGCAGGCCAATTGCGTCTTTGACGGTGAGAGGCAGTGTAGTGCGCCCGAAAATCATTCCGATTGTCCTAGGCCATTACCCGGCTTGCGGCGCGCGCAGGCGACGATGGAAACGACGGTCGCATATCGAACCGAGGACGGGCGACGACCGCGGAAGGTGCCAGCCGCCCGCGGCGGCGTCAGGGCCTCGCCCGGACAACGCACGCACCCGACGAGGCGGAAATCAACGGCTGACGCGGATCGCAGCGAGGCAGCGAGATTGGCGGCCCGTTCGAGCAAAGCTTCGGAGGAAGTCACCGACCGGGCGCATCGCCCGGCTTTCTGCGATCGGCGCTTAGCTCACTCCAGCACTTCGACCGCCATGCCGAGCGCGAGTCGCCCGCTACGGTCGTGGATCAGGTTCTGGCCGAAGAAGACATGGTTGCCCCGCCGGCGATAGCGCATCAGGGTGCGCAGCGGTTCCTTGCCGCGCAGCGCAGTGGCGGGGTCGATCGTCGGGATGATGCAGCGCGCGCAGGGCTTGGCGACGCGGAAGGTGAGCTCGCCGATGCGGATCACCCGCCAGCTGTCCTCGGCGTAGGGCTCGCAGCCCTCGACCACCAGGTTGGGCCGGAAGCGCAGCATCGGCACCGGCTGCTCCATGCGGGCGTTGAGATCGTCCAGCGAGGCTTGCGAAATGAGCAGGAAGGGGAAGCCGTCGGCGAAGCCGACCTGGTCGGAAGGGGTCGCGTAGCCGGGATCGACCGGCCTGAGCACATCGTCCGGGAAGCTCACCAGGCGACAGGAGACCGACAGGAAATCGCTCAGCCAGGCATCGACCTCGGCCCCCGCGGCCCGGGCCTGCACCGTGTCGGCCCAGACGACGACCGCGAGCCTGTCGCCGCCCTGCCGGCCCACGGCGATATCCGGGTGGCCCGGCGCACGCAGGCGCAGCACGCCATCCTCATCCACGCTCGTCTTTATCAGCGCCAGCCGTGGCTGCTCGCGTTGCGTGAGGAAGTGCCCGTGCGCATCGACCACCATCCACTGGCGGTCGAAGCGAAACCCTCTCGCATCGACGTCGAGGGTCTCGAACCGGTCTCCGCCCATCGACTTCACCGGGTAGCGATACAGGGCACTGAGGGTCAATTCCGCCATCACCTTCTCTCCTCGACGCTTGCACGGCGCACGGCCGACATGGCCGGGCCGCGATGACGACGCACGGGTGCGAGCCGTGCAGCCGTTGTGCCGTTCATGTCCGCAACAGTCTATCCGCCATCGGTGCGGGGCAACATGCACTGGGACAATCCGCCGCGGGCGGGCCAAAGTGTCCGGCCACGCCGCGCGGGCAAGCCCTCAGCCCGGCTTCGACCCTGTCGCTTCGGGCGACGCCATTCCGGGTTGCGGCACCTGCTGCACGCTCACGCCCTGCGACTGCAGCTTCTCGTCGGCCCAGTCACGGTCCGCCTGTGCCACGTCCAGCCCGCTCTGGTCGATGTCGCGTCCCGGCTCGTAGCAGAGCTCGGTCATGATCGCGAAGTGATCGGAACCGAAAGCGGGCAGGCGGCACATGCTCGACAGCGTGAAGTGATCGCTGTGGAACAGGTGATCGAGCGGCCATCGCACCGGCCAATAGCGGGCGTGGAAGGTATTGAACATGCCGCGACCCACGCGCGGGTCGAGCAGACCGCTCAACTTGCGGAACAGCCGGGTGGTCGCGGACCAGGCGACGTCGTTGAGGTCGCCGGTGACGATGATCGCCTCGTCCGAGCCGGCAACGCTGCGCGCCACCACCACCAGCTCCGCATCGCGCTCGGCCGACTCGTCGTTCTCCGTCGGGCTGGGCGGCGCCGGATGGAGGAAGTGGACTCGCACCCGATGGCCCGAACGCAGCTCGACCAGGGTATGCATCGAGGGCACGTCCGGCTCCACCAGGAACTCGATCGAGCTGTTGCTCAGCTTCAGCTTCGAGTACACGTGCATGCCGTACAGATTATCCATCGGGCATTTTATGGTGTGAGGGTAGTCGCCCTCGAGGACCGCCATCTGGTCCTGCCACCACTGGTTGGACTCGAGCGTGACGAGCACGTCGGGAGCGTTGTCCCGCACCAGCGCGATCAGCCCGGCGGCGTTGCGATTGGGCGCCAGCACGTTGGCGGTCATCACCCGGATCCGGCGCGCCGGGTCGGTGGATCGCGACGCCGCGACCTCCACAGGAAACAAGCGCGTATAGGGAATGATCCACCACGATTGATAGAGCAGGCACGCCGCCGCGACCACCACCAGGCCCCAGGTTCCGGCCCGCGACAGGTCGAGCAGGAGCAACTGCGCCGCCAGCAGCAAAGCCAGCAGGGACGCGAACTGCAGGCGGGGAAAGTCCGCGCCGCGAACCCACCACGCCTCGTGGCGGGACAGGGGCAGCAAGGTCAGCACGGCAAGCAACAGCGTCGGGATCAGCAGGGCAGTAAACATGGGGCGGCAAACCAGCGGCGCGATGAACCCGCGACGGACCTCATCGGCCCGATTCAGCCCCCGATCGGCGAGACGCCGATCAGCCAGGCGTGCAGGCCGAGGACGAAGGCGACGTAGAGCCCGAGGCCCGCGACCACGGCGATGACATCGTTGGCCCTCGATGCCGGCGCGTGGGGAACGGGGCGCTGCGTGCGCCGCTTCATGGAGATGCGATCGACCACGGCCCAGGCGAGGAAGGCACCGAAAAGCACCAGGTCGGCCAGCATGCCGTTGGCGAGCAGGTGGGCCACCGCCCATAGCTTGGTCGCGACCAGCATCGGGTGCCGGGTGGCTGTTTGAATACGCCCCGGCAGGTAGGCGGCCAGCAGCAACGGAAACACCGGCACGAGGAGCAGCATCGCGAGATGGCGCAGCCATGCCGGCGGCAGGTAGAGGACGACCGGGTCCTGGCGGGCGAGGCCGTAGCCCCACACGACCAGGACGAAGCCCACCAGCGCCACGAGTGAATAGACACCCTTCCATGGCCATTCGCCCATCGCCGCGACCGCGCGGTTCCGCCACGGCTCATTGACGATGGACACCGAATGCACGGCAAAGAAGAGGGCAAGCCCAAGCAGCAGTATGGCCATTCGCTAATTCCTCTTTCGTGGCGCACGGTCGTGCGCCGATACGTGGTTCGGAAAGCCGTCGGCAATCATGGCCACGGCTGGCGGCGATAGATTTCCACCTCGCGCGCGCGGCGCCCGGGTTCAGGATCATCGATCGCCGAAACCACCTCGATCGCCCGCACGTATGCATCCGGCAGGCGGTTTTCGCGGGCGCCGAAGAGTACATGCTCCTTGTACCAGCAGTAAGGACGCAGCGACGGGTCGATTCGTAGCGCGTAGTAGGTCACGGCCTCCAGCGTACCCCCGTCGGCCCCCAGCAGTTCGACCCGCTTCTCCGCATAGCCGGAACCCAGGCCCTCGATCCGGTCGAGGGCACGCTTTTCCATCTCGGCGATGTCGAACACGACTCCGCAGACATGGTCTTCCGGCCTGCCGGTCGCCCGCGCATCGCCCTTTCCCGAGCCGTCGTCGCCGATCTTGTGAAAGGCGAGGCGATGACCGCCAAGGCGGGCGACGGCGACGACGGTCGCCGACGGCACCCGGCTTTGCAGGCGCAGGCTGGACATGTTCGAGCCATAGGCGAAGTAAAGCACGCACTCCCTCCTTCAGCGATCGATTGCGGCGAGCGCCGATGCTCGCCGAGCGGCCACGACTGCCGGCCGACCGCGGTTCACGCCTGGCTCTCGTCGTAGCTCGACGGCGTGACACCGGCGCTGGCGAGGCATTCGCGCAGATGCTTGACTTCATGCTTTGGCAATTCGTTGCCGTGATGGGGGTGGTGCACGAAGAACTCGTGCCCGTTGAGCAGGACGCGAAAGCGCGCACCATGGCTTGGCTCGATTCTGCCGCCGACATGGTTCAGCAGCGATTCGACCTCGCGCCACTGGACATTGCTGCTGACGGGTTCGTTGAAGATCGTCTGCAGGACGTTCCGATGCTTGCTACTCATGATCTGGCCTCATCATCGCGATGGCAATGGCACTACCTTACCCTCTCGCCTGGTGGTGCCGTTAGCAGGCGACTGCCACACGAGCCCACCGGCGCATGGATTACACGGCGGGCGAACGGACGGTACCGCTCTGCGCTGCGCGCTGCCGCCGGCCCGCTCACTGCCTGGCGAAGAGCCGGCCGATGTCGGCGAAGGCCTTGAATTCGAGCGCGTTGCCAGACGGGTCGAGGAAGAACATGGTGGCCTGCTCGCCGGGCAGGCCGGCGAAGCGGATGTGCGGCTCGATGACGAACTTCACCCCCGCCGCCTCGAGGCGTTTGACCAGGGCATCGAAGCCGTCCATGTCGAGCACCACGCCGAAGTGCGGCACCGGCACCTCGTCGCCATCGACCGCATTGCTGGCCTGGTGGCCGCCGCGACCGGGGGCGAGGTGGGCGACGATCTGGTGGCCGAAGAAATCGTAGTCGATCCATTGATCCGAACTGCGACCTTCCGGACAGCCGAGCACCCCGCCATAGAAGGCGCGGGCGGCTTCCAGATCATCGACGGGGAAGGCGAGGTGAAAGGGTTGGGCGGGCATGGCGGGACTCCGGGTCGGGGATTGCCATTGTGCCCCAGCGGGCCGACCGCGATGAAGGCCTGCCGGGCAAGACTGCATCGGCTTCCGGCAGCGGCGGCGAGTTCCTCGCGCATTGGCGCCTGTTCTTCGACGGGCAGCCGCGGGCGGTGCGAGTGGATGATGACCGCGCGGCCGACGGCGGCGCGAACGCGCGCACCGCTCGAGCGCAGCCGCACCGATTTAGGGCACCATGCGGGCGGCGAGACGCGATTCGACCGTGAGCTCGCCACCCCGATTCGACCCATCCGTTACGGCCCTGCAAGCGATGGCCGCC
>JBFGZP010000189.1:0-7012 GCA_041586695.1 Thauera sp. | reverse complement strand
GGAGGAAGAACTGGTCAAGGCCGGCGCAACCCTGTTCGCGGATACCAAGTTGTCGACCAATGGCATGAGCTGCGCGACCTGCCACAGCGGCGGCGCGGGGTTCCAGCCGAGCTTCGCCGAGCCCTACCCGCATCAGGTGGCAATGGCGGATGGCAACTACGGGCTGAAAGAGGTGCATCTGGACGAGGCGGTGCAGGTTTGCATGGTCGGGCCGATGGCGAGCAAGCCGCTTGACTGGAAATCGAAGGAACTCGCCGCGCTGGTGGCCTATACCGCCCAGATGCAGAAGTCCTTCAAGCCGGACATGGCTGGGGCCAACCCATGCGCGGCGAAGAACCCGTGTGCCGCGAAGAATCCCTGCGCTGCGAAGAATCCGTGCGCTGCGGCCAACCCATGCGCCGCGAAGAATCCGTGCGCTGCGAAGAAGTAACCACCGCCCCTTGCTGAAACCAATCAGCACGATACGAAGCCTTCACCGACGTGGGATGATCGTCGGCGAAGGCCTCGCTGCATCAGGTCACTGCCTCAACCCGATCCTTCAATCGACGCGATAGTCGGCAAACCGCTCGTCGACCTCGGTGGCGAAGGCGTGATTGCTGTAATTGCTCAACGTCTTCACCGAGATCGCCAGCACGATGTAGAGCAGGTGCTTCTCCTCGAAGCCCGCGTCCAGGAAGGCCTTGACGGTCGCAGCCTGCGGCCGGCCCTGCGACTCCACCATCTCGACGGCAAGCGCGCAGAGGGCCGCCAGGCGCGCATCGGGGATCGGCTCGCCGCCACGGATGGCCTTCAGCACGTCGGCCGGCACACCCGACATCTTGTCCGCGATCATGCTATGGGCAGCCGTGCAGTACTTGCAGCCGTTGACCTTGCTGACGGCGAGAAACACGATCTCCTGCTCGGCCGGCGAGAACCCGGACTCGGAACGGAACAAGCCATAGCCATGAAGGTAGGTACCAAGCACGGCCGGCGCGTTGACCATGTTCGCGTACATGTTGGGGATGAAGCCGACCTGCTTGAGCGCGAGGTCGAGGATTTCCTTCTGCACGCCCTGTGCGGCGGCGTGGTCGACGGGGGCGAGATTCTTGACGATCGGCTTTTCGGACATGGACACTGGCGCTCCTCCTCGGTTGAACAGGGTACGGGAGCAGTGCGGCGGGAATCCGCTGCTCGTCCCGCTGGAACTTCATGATATGCGCTTGCGCCAGCGACCGGGCGACCTTCGGTCTCGAATGCTTGCCCCGCCGCTTCAGGCCCCGGCGCGTATCGAGAAGCCATCGCGCAAGGTCGAGAACCGGTCCATGTCGGCAAGACCGCTAGCGACTCGGGGATGGGAGCGAACGCCGCCCCGGAGCGCCTCGCCCTCACCTGTTGGCAAGCCCGAACCAGGGCCGCAGGCCGACGCCCAACCAGGTACCGACGAGCGCGGCGAGGATCCACAGCCAGCCGTGCAGGCTGGTCGACGCAACACCCGAGAAGAAGGCACCGACGTTGCAGCCATATGCGATCCGGGCGCCGTAGCCCATGGCCAGCCCACCGATGAGCGCCGCGGCAAGCGAGCGGCCCGAATGCCGCAGCGTCGGACGGAAGCCCCCGGCAAGGCCGGCCCCGGCCAGGGCGCCGAGCACGATGCCCACGTTCATCACCGTGGTGGTGTCGTCGAGCAGGCCACCCGCGAGCGCCTGGTGCTGGAAGCCGGCCTGCCAGAAGGCATTCGAGGCTGGCGACCAGCCGAGCAGGACGGCGGCCTTGGCGCCCCACAGGGTGAATGCCCAGGTAATCGTCCACGGATGGCCCGCGAGCAAGAGCGTCGCGAAATTCAGGCCGGCGAGCAGCAGCGCGCCGGCGACCGGCGACCAAGGCCCCGTCAGCCAGCTGCGACGCACCACACCCCGGGCCGGTCGCCGGGCTGGAGCCAGCCGACGAAGCAGGCCCGACAGCGCACCCAGCAACAACAATTGCAGCAACACCGCCTGCGGCCAGCCGAACAACTCGCCGAGCGCGATCGTTCCGCCATCGGGCAGGGATTGCCAGAACCCCATGTGCAGGCTCGCCCAGAAGCCGCCCGCGCAAAACGCCGCCAGCGTCACCAGCATGCGCACACTGCCGCCGCCGACCGTGTACAGCGTGCCCGAGCCGCAACCGCCGCCAAGCTGCATGCCGAGCCCGAACAGCAAGGCCCCCGCCGCAACCGACAGCCCCGCCGGCGCGACCGCCCCGGCCACCGGATGGCCGAAGGCGGCACCGGCCGACAGCACCGGCGCAAACAGCAGCATTGCCGCGCCCAGCATCAGCAATTGGGCCTGCACGCCACTGCCATCGCGTTCCACGAACAGCCGACGATAGGCGGAGGTGAAGCCGAAGGAAGCGTGATACAGCGTCAGGCCGAGCAGCACGCCGACACCGAGCAGGGCGAGCAGGCGCCACCTCGCCGGATCGACGTTCAGGCCGACTGCGATGAGCAACGCAAGGGCGGCGCCGATCACCCGCGGCTGCGGCCGATGGACCGCGTCGCCCGGAGGCGCGTCACCGCGGCTCGGCGGCGCGGACCCCATCTTCGAAAGACCCGTCAGGCAACGCGTGACTCAGCCGCCGGTCGCATCGCGCACGATCTTGTCGAAGATGGGGTCGAGCTCGCGTGCCATCTCGTCCAGCCGCGCATCGCCGTAGGGCTTGAATACGGCGCTCGGCAGCGGGTAGCTGACGCTCGTGCTGCCGTCGGCGTTCTCGGTCACGTAGATGCGCAGGGGCGCCTCGATCCCGGCCGGCACGCTCGCCTCCAGCATCCGCACCGCGTAATCCGGGCGAAACACCATGAGCACCGCGTTGCCCGGGATCGTCGCACCGATCGACGCGGCTCCGCGCGTGGCGCTGGCCTGCGCCACCAGGCCCATCTTGTTGTCCTTGATCGACTGCTCCAGGCGCTTGACCACGGCATCGAAGGGCTGCTTCACGCTCGTCGCGCCGATCTCCGGCAGCATCGGGGCATCGGCGGCGAGGGCCGGGCCGGCGGCAAGCAGTTGCGCGGCGAACGCGAGCGCGATGGCGAGGCGGGAAGCAGTTCGAGTGGCTGACATGGTGAGTCTCCTTCGGTGGGTGAATTGCAGCAGGCACGAGAGGGTTCAGGGTTCAGCCGCTAGGCCGGCGGTCGCGTCGCGCGCACAACATTCGACAGCGCCGGCCGCCGGATTCGCGCCGGCGGTGACAGGGCACGCAGCCGCCGCGCCAGTGCGGCACTGGCATTCGCGCCGCTGTCCGGAACACCACCGGCATCCAGGAAGGCCTTTCGCGACACGAATACCGGGTGCTCGGCCGCCAACTCGCCGCCCATTGCAGCGCGCAGCCTCAGCCACGGCGAGCGCAGTCGCTGCGTCCAGCCACCGCACAATCTCACGTCGAAATAGCCCCAAGCCCGGCCGGAACGCGACATCGCCTGATCGACGAGCTGGTCGGCGAACGATGGCAGCATCACGCCCCCCGGCAGGAACAACAGCACCTCACCGCGCGCGAACGCTGCCGCGACGTTGAACTGTAGTACATGACCGCCGGGAACGCCGAGAACCCTGGGCGCGAGCCGCAGCGCAATTTCACGCGTGTTGTCAATGCTTCCGCCATCGACCACGATCAGCTCGACGCCGCAGCGGCGCAGCGGCGCAAGCAGGCGCAGCAGCGCGAAGGCGCGCATGGCCTCGTTGTACACGGGGACGATGATGCTCAGCAACGGCACCGGCCGCGCTTGATCGCAGGAGGTCACGAGCAGCCCTCCGTCGGGCGCACGTCCTCCTGGCGGCGATCGTCGCGCCCTACGTCCGCGCGCTGCTCGTTCTCAGTGCGCGCGACGAAATCATGCAGGACGAGTCCCTCCTCGGCCTCCACAGCGATCGACCACGGATGCGCGGCGATCGCGGCGGCCGTGTCGCGGCAGCCGGCTGCCCATCGCGCCCCGATCCGCGAGGGGGCGAAATCGATATCCTTCAGCTCGTCCTCGCCCGGCAACCTGGGCGCCTGCAGACGAACGAGGTGAAAAACGCTGCGGCAACCGCGCTCGACCATGCGCTGGATCTTCTGTTCCCCCAGAACCTCCGCCGGCAGACGCGCGGCAAGCAGCGACACATCATGGCGAAGACGGTGGATCTCACGCTGAAGCTCGATCATCGTATCGGCGCGGCTCGCGAACTGGATTTCCTTGCACCGGCGCAGGACGCCCCGCAGGTTGTCCGGCACGACGTCCTCGGCCGGCCAGAGCGTTGCAAGAAAGCACAGCGTGTCACGGCGCGGTTCGTCGCGCAGCAGACGCTCGAGTGGCGTGTTCGAATGCAGCCCGCCATCCCAGTAGTGGCGGCCATCGATTTCCACTGCAGGGAAAGCGGGCGGCAGGGCACAACTGGCCAGGATGTGGGCCAGCGAGATCGGCTCGTCTCGCGAATCGAAGTATCGAATCCGGCCTGTCCGCACATCGACCGCACCCACCGACAAGCGCGTGGGTGAGCGCTTCAGATAGTCGAAGTCGACGAGCGACTCCAGCGTGCGTGCGAGCGGCTCGACGTCGTAGTGCGCCGCCTGTCCGGGCGCGACCGACATGCCGACGGAGAACCCGCTGCCCCAGCGCGGGCGAAAGAACGCGTTCACGCCCAGCGCCATCGTTAGCAGTGCGTTCCACTGCCCCATCCAGGATGCCGCCCCCGGTTCCTGCGTTGCACTGTCGAGGCGCGCGTTCGACGCATCCAGGCCCACCCGTGACCAGAATTCGAACAGGTGCTCCAGTCTGCGCTGGGGCCGGTTGCCGGCGATGATCGCCGCGTTGACGGCCCCGATCGAGGTGCCTACGACCCAGTCCGGCTGGCTGCCGGCGCGCGCCATCGCTTCGAACACCCCCGCCTGGTAAGCACCGAGCGCACCCCCGCCTTGCAGAATCAAGGCAGTCCGACCCGGATCCTTCGTCCCTTTGTTCATGTCTTCCTCCAGTGTCGGACAGCGTGCAGCGGGGCCGCGAATCCTGGCGCGGCGACTCGAGTACGGCGCTTGCAGCCGCTTCCTTGTTCCCTTGGACGTAGCCGAGGCGTGATCCCTTACATGGACGGATCGAGGCGGACGCGACTCCGCAGCGAGCCTGGATCGGGCTCACACCCGGCGGCTTTCCGGCACGCCAGGTGTAATGATTGGCGACCCGAATCCGACCAAGCAAAGACATGGGTCGCAGCTGCCGGGTATAGTCGTGTGCGCCACACGTGCCCGAAACGACACCGCACCCGCTCGCAACCGAGGCCGACAAACATGCCAGTCACCCCTGCCGTCCTGCCCACGCCCGTGCTCCAGAATTACCTGCCCAGGCTCGAAGACCTGAGCGCGAAAGAACGCTCCGCCCTGCTCGACGCGGGCCGCGAAGTCATGGAGTGCCGGCGCGTGCTCGAGCGCGGCGGGCTCAACGTGGTCGGCGAGGTTCTGCGCGGGCAGGGAGGCTTCGTCGAGTTCGACCACTATCCGGCCGACGACGTCTTCGACACCGACAGCCACGCCCAGTACTACTACCACGCGCATCGCGGCAGCGAGCTCGAGCACGGCCATTTCCATACCTTCCTGCGCGCTCGCGGGATGCCACCCGGCATCGCGCCGATCGACCATCCGCAGGCCACCGAGCCGTGGCCGCGCGACGAGGAAGCGATCAGCCACCTGGTGGCGATCTCGATGGATGCCTGGGGAGAACCGATCGGCTTGTTCGCGACCAATCGCTGGGTGACCGCGGAGGCCTGGTATCGCGCCGACGACGTCATCGCGATGCTGCCACGCTTCGAAATCGACCACGCCTTTCCCTCCTGGCCGGTCAATCGCTGGCTGGGCGCCATGTTGCGTCTCTACCGGCCCTGGATCGAAGCCCTGCTACGCCATCGCGACGACGTCATCGCCAGCTGGCGGGCGGCCCATCCGGGCGTCGATGTGTTCGAGGACCGCAACCTGGAGATGACCGGCTACCTTCCGATCTCGGTCACCGAACTCGTCACCGAACTCGTCGCCGGGCTGCCCGAGGCCCACACCCGGGCACGCCGCAGCATGGACGCCATCGAACAAGGAGAAGGCGCTTGATGCTCTCGGACCCCCACATGCTCGCCGACCTGAGGCACGACATGCTGCGCTTTGCCCGGCTGCAGCTGCGCGACGCCGACCTCGCCGAGGACGCCGTGCAGGAGGCCATGGCGTCGGCCTTTGCCAACGCCGAGCGCTTCAGCGGCAAGGCGACGCTGAAGACCTGGGTGTTCAGCATCCTGCGCAACAAGATCGTCGATGTATTGCGGCGCAGCGACCGGGCGGCGACGTTTTCCACCCTGCTCGGCGCCGACTTCACCGACGACGCGGTCGACGCCCTGTTTCAAGACAACGGTCGCTGGCAGGCCTCGAGTGCTCCCTCTGCCTGGAGCGACCCGGAGGAGGCCGCCACCAACAAGGCCTTCTGGCGGGTATTCGAGGCCTGTCTCGATCACCTGCCGGAGAGCGTGGCGCGGGTGTTCATGATGCGCGAGATGCTCGGCTTCGAGACCGCCGAGATCTGCAACGAACTGGCGATCACGTCCAACAACTGCCACGTGATACTGCACCGCGCCCGCGTCGGCTTGCGCGGCTGCCTGGAGAAGAACTGGTTCGCCGGCGCGGAGGAACGATGATGCTGAGCTGCAAGGAAGTGACGAAACTGTGCTCGGAGGCGCTCGACCGCAACCTGAGCCTGCGCGAACGCCTGTCGCTGCGCATGCACCTGATGATGTGCTCCGGCTGCACCAATTTCGAGGAACAGATGCGCCATCTGCGCACGATCACCCGGCGCTACGCCGCGGGCGATTTCGATACCGACATGAGCACCCCGACAACCCGGCCAGGAGAGCAGAACTCATGAAGGACATCAAACTCGACGGCATCAAGGCCTGCGTGTTCGACGCCTACGGCACGCTGTTCGACGTCAGCAGCGTCGCCCGTGGCGCGGAAGATGCGCTCGGCCCGAACTGGCATGCGCTGTCCGACCTCT
>JBFGZP010000188.1:0-7043 GCA_041586695.1 Thauera sp. | reverse complement strand
GCCTCGACCTCGCCACCGAGGCGCCCTCGCTGCACATGAGCTTCACCGGCAATCCGGGCACGGGCAAGACCACGGTGGCCCTGCGCATGGCCGAGATCCTGCAGCGCCTCGGCTACTGCCGCCGCGGCCAGGTGGTTGCAGTCACCCGCGACGACCTTGTCGGCCAGTACATCGGCCACACCGCTCCCAAGACCAAGGAGGTGCTCAAGCGCGCCATGGGCGGCGTGCTGTTCATCGACGAGGCCTACTACCTCTATCGTCCCGAGAACGAGAAGGACTACGGCCAGGAGGCCATCGAGATCCTGATGCAGGTGATGGAGAACCAGCGCGACGACCTCGTCGTCATTCTCGCCGGATATGCCGAACGCATGGAACGCTTCTTCGAATCCAACCCCGGCATGAAGTCGCGCGTTGCGCATCACATCGACTTCCCGGACTACGCCGACGCCGAACTGGGCGAGATTGCCGAGCGCATGCTCGCGAGCTGGAACTACCGCTTCGACGACGGCGCCCGCGCCGCTTTCGCCGAGTACATCGACCTGCGCCGCCGCCAGCCGCACTTTGCCAATGCCCGCAGCATCCGCAATGCGCTCGACCGCATGCGCCTGCGCCAGGCCCTGCGTCTGTTCGAATCCGGCGCCACGGTCGACGCCACCGCGCTGACCACGCTCACCGCCGCCGACGTCCGCGCCAGCCGACACTTCCAGCGCGTCGCCGGAGCGGAGACAGGCGCCGGTGCCACGACCGCTAATTGACTCCCGGGAGACCGCCGCCATGTTCAGCATCGATCGCAGCACCCTCACCGAATACCTGATCGACCACCGGCGCAGGCACCCCGGCGCCACCGGCGAGCTCAACGCGCTGATCCTGCAGGTCGCCCAGGCCTGCAAGGCCATCTCGCGCGCGGTCGCCCACGGCGCCCTGGCCGACGTGCTCGGCAGCCAGGGCAGCGCCAACGTCCAGGGCGAGGAACAAAAGAAGCTCGACGTGCTGGCCGACGAGATCTTCCTGCGCGCCACCCACTGGGGCGGCGACCTCGCCGGCATGGTGTCGGAAGAGAACGAGGCCCCGCTCGCGTTGCCGCCCGGCGGCGTGCGGGGCAAGTACCTGCTGGCCTTCGACCCGCTCGACGGCTCGTCGAACATCGATGTCAATGTCGCGGTCGGCTCGATCTTCTCGATCCTGCGCGCGCCGCGCCCGGGCGAGGACGCCACCGCGGCCGACTTCCTCCAGCCCGGCAGCCGACAGGTCGCCGCCGGCTACGCCATCTATGGACCGTCGACGATGCTCGTGCTCAGCGTCGGCCACGGCGCCGCCGGCTTCACCTTCGACCCGATCCTTGGCGAGTTCTTTCTCACCCATCCGCATCTTCGGGTGCCGGAGGCGACGCGGGAGTTCGCCATCAACGCCTCGAACTCGCGCTTCTGGGAGGGCCCGGTGCGGCGCTACGTCGATGAATGCCTGGCCGGCAGGAGCGGCCCGCGGGAGGTGGATTTCAACATGCGCTGGATCGCCTCGCTGGTCGCGGAGACGCATCGCATCCTGATGCGCGGCGGCGTGTTCCTGTATCCGCGCGACCGCAAGGATCCGGCCAGGCCGGGCCGCCTGCGCCTGCTCTACGAATGCAATCCGATCGGCTTCATCGTCGAGCAGGCGGGCGGCCGCGCCAGCACCGGGGTGCGCCCGGTGCTGGAGGTGCAGCCCGAATCCCTGCATCAGCGCATCGGTTTCGTATTCGGCTCGCGCGAGGAGGTGGAGCGCATCGAGCGCTATCACACCGAGCCGGTCATCGGCGGCGGCCACAGCGACCTGCCGCTGTTCCATGCCCGCTCGCTGTTTCGCGACACCGAGATCAACCAGTAAGGGGAGGCATCATGTCCGAACGTCATCCGATCGTGGCTATCACCGGCTCGTCCGGCGCCGGAACCAGCACGGTGCAGCGCACCTTCGAGGAGATCTTCCGCCGCGAGGGCGTGACCGCCGCCGTGGTCGAGGGCGACAGCTTCCACGCCTTCGACCGCAAGACGATGCGCCAGAAGCTGGCCGAATGCGAGGCCGACAATGCGATGTGCCAGCTCAGTCACTTCGGCCACGAGGCCAACCTCTTCGGCGAGCTCGAGAACCTGTTCCGCTCGTATGCCGAGGCCGGCAGCGGCCGGCGGCGCAAGTACCTTCACAGCGCCGAGGAGGCCGAGCCCTACAAGCAGGAGCCGGGGACCTTCACGCCGTGGGAGGAGCTGCCCGCGGGTACCGACCTGTTGTTCTACGAGGGCCTGCACGGGGCGGTGAAGCACGAGGACATCGACGTGGCGCGTTTCGTCGATCTGCTGATCGGCGTGGTGCCGGTGGTGAACCTGGAGTGGATCCAGAAGCTGCACCGGGACAAGAGCACGCGCGGCTACTCGACCGAGGCGGTGACGGACACGATCCTGCGCCGGATGCACGACTACGTGCACTACATCTGCCCGCAGTTCGCCCGCACCCATGTGAACTTCCAACGCGTGCCGATGGTGGATACGTCGAACCCCTTCATCGCACGCGCAATTCCGACTGCGGACGAGTCGATGGTGGTGATCCGCTTCGCCAATCCGAAGGGTATCGACTTCGCCTACCTGATGAACATGATCAAGGACAGCTTCATGAGCCGCGCGAACACCATCGTGGTCCCGGGCGGAAAGATGGAACTGGCGATGCAGCTGATCTTCACGCCCTTCATCTGGCGGCTGATGGAGAAACGGAGGAAGGCGCTCTAGGCCGGCGGTAGCCAGCACCGCCTTCGAGCAGCGAGGGCGGACGACGAGCACCGCTAGCGCCAAGCGGGAAAGTCGGGGTGGTGGTGCAGCGGGCGAGGACTGGCTGTGCGAGCGCACGCTTGCGTACCCTCCGCCGCGCCGCGTAGTGGCAGCCCGCGGAGCAAGTACCCCGGTCGCAACGCGGATCACTCGCAAGGACTTGCGGCGGAGATCACTTGATGCAGCCTTGAATGGGCAGAGCGTGAAGGTTTGCCCTTGATGCGTGCCGTGCCGAGCGGGGAATTCCCTCCGCAGCCTGCGGAACTCGCTCGCTACGCTCACTCGGACAGTCCTCGGCTGCGCCAGGAACACCCCGCCCGTCCCTCCTGCGCCTGTGATGCTCGAAGCGCGGAAGAGCAAGCAGGCTGAAGGATATTTCACTGTGGAGGACGTTCTGATGAACATGCGACTGACCCAGGCACCGATCGACACCCTTTGTGCCAACGCCCTGCGCTTCCTCGCCATCGACGCCGTCGAGGCGGCGAAGTCCGGCCATCCCGGCATGCCGATGGGCATGGCCGAGATCGCGGTGGCACTGTGGACCCGCCACCTGAAGCACGACCCCGGCGCCCCCTCCTGGCCCGACCGCGACCGCTTCGTCCTGTCCAACGGCCACGGCTCCATGCTGCTCTACGCCCTGCTCCACCTCACCGGCTACGACCTGCCGCTCGGCGAACTCGAGCGCTTCCGCCAGCTGGGCAGCCGCACCCCCGGCCACCCCGAAGTCGGCCACACCCCCGGCGTCGAAACCACCACCGGACCGCTCGGCCAGGGCCTCGCCAACGCCGTCGGCATGGCGCTCGCCGAGAAGCTCCTCGGCGCCGAATTCAACCGCCCCGGCCACCGCATCGTCGACCACCGTACCTGGGTCTTCCTCGGCGACGGCTGCCTGATGGAAGGCATCAGCCACGAGGCCGCCTCCTTCGCCGGCGTGCAGCGACTGTCGAAGCTGATCTGCTTCTGGGACGACAATCGCATCTCCATCGACGGCGACGTCGCCGGCTGGTTCGGCGACGATACTCCGATGCGCTTTCGCGCCTATGGCTGGATCGTCGTCGAGGCGGTGGACGGCCACGACGTCGAGGCGGTCGACCGGGCGATCCAGGAAGCCCTCGCCAACGCCGACCAGGACCGCGGTCCGACCCTGATCTGCTGCCACACCACCATCGGCCGGGGCAGCCCGGCCAGGGCCGGCAGCGCCGACATTCATGGTGCGCCGCTCGGTGCCGAAGAGTGCACCGCCACCCGCAATGCCCTGCGCTGGGATCACGGCCCCTTCGAAGTCCCGGACGAAATCCGCGCCGCCTTCGACGCCCGCCCGGACGGCGCCGAGCGCCATGCTCACTGGCAGCGGGCATTCGACGCCTATTCCGGCGCGTTCCCCCAGGCCGCCGCCGAGTTTCGCCGCCGCATGGGCGGCGAGCTCCCTGTCGGATTTCCGGTACTTGCCAGCGCCATCCTGCGCGGCGTCGACAAGGAGGGCGCCGGCGTCGCCAGCCGCAAGGCCAGCCAGCGAGCGATCGGCCGGCTCGCACTCGCGCTGCCCGAACTGCTGGGCGGCTCGGCCGATCTCACGCACTCCAACCTCACCGACTGGCCGGGCTGCGGCGCGGTACGCGCCGACGCGCCCGGGCGCCACATCAACTGGGGCGTTCGCGAGTTCGGCATGAGCGCCGCCCTCAACGGTATCGCGCTGCACGGCGGCTTCATCCCCTTCGGCGCCACCTTTCTGGTGTTCTCCGACTACGCCCGCAACGCCATCCGCATGAGCGCGCTGATGCGCCAGCGCGTGATCTACGTCATGACGCACGACTCGATCGGCCTCGGCGAGGATGGCCCCACCCACCAGCCGGTCGAGCACCTTCCGAGCCTGCGGCTGATCCCCAATCTCGACGTATGGCGGCCCTGCGACGCGGTCGAGACCCAGGCCGCCTGGACCGCGGCGGTCATGCGGCGCGACGGCCCCAGCGTGCTCGCCCTGTCGCGCCAGAACCTGCCGCACCAGGCCCGCGACGACGCGCAGCTCGAGCAGGTCGCCTGCGGAGCCTACGTGCTGGCCGACGCGCCCGCCCCAGCGCTGGTGATGATCGCCACCGGCGCCGAAGTGGAGCTGGCGATGAAGGCGCGCCGACAGCTCGAGGCCGGGGGTCTCGCCGTGCGCGTCGTGTCGATGCCCTGCACGTCGGCCTTCGATCGCCAGCCTGACGACTACCGCGACCTGGTACTGCCGCCCGGCGTGCCACGACTGGCGATCGAGGCGGCGCGGCCGGACGGATGGTGGCGCTACGTCACCGACGGTCGCGGCGGCAAGCGCGGCGCGGTAATCGGCATCGAGTGCTTCGGCGAGTCGGCGCCGGCGGGCGAAGTGATGACGCACTTCGGCTTCACCGCCGACCGGGTCGCCGCCACCGCACGCGAGCTGATCGCCGCGGCCTGACTGCCTGAATGCCCCGATCTCAACCGCCCGAGGAGGCAAGCATGCCCTTCCTTAGACTGTCCGACGTCGAACTGGCCGGCAAGCGGGTGTTCATCCGCGCCGACTTCAACGTCCCCTTCAATGCCGACGGCAGCCTGTCCGACGACACGCGCATCCGCGCGGCCCTGCCCGGCATCCTCACCTGCCTCGAGGCAGGCGCGGCGGTGATGGTCACTTCCCACCTCGGCCGCCCGCGCGAGGGCGCGCTGACGCCGGACGACTCGCTGGCGCCGGTGGCGGCCTGCCTGTCGGGCCTGCTCGATCGACCGGTGCCGCTCGTCACCGGGTGGACCGATCGGCACTTCGAGCTGCGGCCCGGAAGCGTCGTACTGCTGGAGAACTGCCGCGGCAACACCGGCGAGAAGGCCAACGATCCAGACCTGGCCGCCCGCATTTGCGGCTTCGTCGACGTCTATGTCAATGACGCCTTCGGCACCGCGCACCGCCGCGAGTGCACGCTGCACGCGCTGGCCCTGGCGGCGCCGGTCGCCTGCGCCGGGCCACTGATGAGCGCCGAACTCGACGCGCTCGGCCGGGCACTGGCCCACCCGGCGAGGCCACTGGTGGCGATCGTCGCCGGCTCCAAGGTGTCGACCAAGCTGAGCATCCTCGAGAGCCTGGCCGACAAGGTGGACGTGCTCGTGCTCGGCGGCGGCATCGCCAACACCTTCCTCGCCGCCCGCGGCTGCGCAATGGGGAACTCGCTGCACGAGCCGGACCTGGCCGACGCCGCGCACCGGGTAGAGCGCCGGCTCGCCGAACGCTGCGGCGTGATCTGGCTGCCCGAGGACGTCGTCGTCGCCGACCGCTTCGCACCCGACGCCCGCAGCCGCGTGGCCGATGCCGACGCGGTTCGCGACGGCGAGATGATCCTCGACATCGGCCCGGAAAGCCGCAACTCGCTCGCCGACGTGCTCGAGCGTGCCGCCACCATCGTGTGGAACGGCCCGGTGGGCGTGTTCGAGATGGACGCCTTCGCCGGCGGGACCGCGGCGCTGGCCGGCGCCGTCGCCGCCAGCCCGGCCTTCAGCCTCGCCGGCGGCGGCGACACGCTGGCGGCGATCGCCCGCTTCGGCGTGGCCGAGCGCATCGACTACATCTCAACCGGCGGCGGCGCCTTCCTCGAGTTCCTCGAGGGGACCGAGCTGCCGGCGGTCGAGGCACTGCGCATGCGCGCCCCGGCGGGGTTCCGCTGCGCCGCCCGCGTCCCCGCCTCGGCGGACCAGCGTGAATTCATCTGACAAGCAGACTGGCGATGACCATGATCGCCCTGCGCCAAATGCCCGACCATGCCGCCGCGGACGACTGCGGCGTGCCCGCCCGCGACATCGACATAAAGCCGCTGGCGCTGGAGCCGCTGCTCGTGCGCGTCCCTAGCTTCGGCTTCCCGAGACCGGGAGCAGCAGCAGTTCGAGCAGGGCCTCGAGCGAATCCGGCGTCTCGGCCAGCGCGGTGATCCCGTCCTCGATCGCCTTCGCCCGGGCCGCACCGACGACCGGCCCGGCGAGACCGACGAACTTGTGCCGGATCTCGGCCTCGGACAGCGCCGTCTCCGGGTCGCCGCGCGCCGTGTGCGGTTTCGATCGCAGCACGCGGCCGTCGTCGAGCCTGATTTCCACCTCGGCCCAGCGCTCGGCCGGGAAGCGGGCGTTGTATTCGCTGCTCTCGCCGAGTTCCATCGTGGTGGAGAGGCGCAGGGTCTCGGGATCCCTCAGCGCGTCCCCACAGACCTCGGCCGCCCCGAGCGTGCCGCGCACGAGCGCCGTCGCCACGCT
>JBFGZP010000187.1:0-7073 GCA_041586695.1 Thauera sp. | reverse complement strand
TAGTTCGAACTCATCGTCATGCCGTAGGCGCCGGCCGACAGGATCGCCAGCAGATCGCCTTCGGCCACGGCCAGCTTGCGGTCGTGCGCGAGGAAGTCGCCGCTCTCGCAGATCGGGCCCACGACCTCGTAGCACTTCGGCTCCATTTCGCGTGGCGCCACTTCCACGACCTCGTGCCAGGCGTCGTAGAGCGCGGGACGGGCGAGGTCGTTCATCGCCGCGTCGACGATGGCGAAGTTCTTCGTCTCGCCCGGCTTCAGATACTCGACGCGGCTGAGCAGCAGGCCGGCATTGCCGACGAGCGAGCGTCCCGGTTCGAAGCACAACTCCTCGCTGCGGCCTTCGAACAGCGCCAACAGCGGCGCAAGATACTCGCCGACCGGCGGCGGTGCTTCGTCGCGGTAACGGATGCCGAGCCCGCCGCCGAGATCGATGTGGTCGAGCGTGATGCCTTCGGCGCCGAGCTGATCCACCAGCGCGAGGAGTTTTCCCGCCGCTTCGGCCATCGGTGCCGGGTCGAGCAGTTGCGAACCGATGTGGCAGGCGACGCCGCTGATCTTCAGGTTGGGCAGGGCGGCGGCACGGCGATAGAGTGCGAGCGCATCGGCGAAGGCAACACCGAACTTGTTGCCCTTGAGCCCGGTGGAAATATAGGGGTGGGTCTTCGGGTCCACGTCCGGATTCACGCGCAAGGCGATCGGTGCGCGCTGTCCGAGCTCAGCGGCGATGGCGTCGAGCTTGTCGAGCTCGGAGGCGGATTCGACGTTGAAGCAGCGGATGCCCGCGCCGAGCGCCTGGCGCATCTCCGCACGGCTCTTGCCCACGCCGGAAAACACGACCCGGTCCGCGCTTCCACCGGCCGCCAGCACGCGCGCCAGCTCGCCGCCGGAGACGATGTCGAAGCCGGCACCGAGGCGCGCGAAGACGGACAGCACGCCCAGATTGGAGTTGGCCTTGACGGCGTAGCAGATCAGCGCAGGACGTCCGCCAAGTGCCCGGCGATAGGCTTGGAAGGCCGCGGTGAGCGCGGCGCGCGAATAGACATAGGTGGGCGTGCCGAAGCGCGCTGCAATGTCGGACAGGGCGACGTCTTCGAGCGCGAGAGCGCCCGCCCGCACCTGGAGCGTGGGCATCGGGTAGCTGGAGGGGTGGAGCACGGGGTCTGTCATTGAATCGGCAAGCTTGGCAGCAGGTCGAGGGAAAGCGGGTCCGCGTCGGTGGCGGTTTTGCTATGATCGGCGCCCGGCACGGCTGGGGCGGACGCCACCTTGGCGCCCGGCGCCGGCAGGTAGAGCGGGCCCTTGATGCCGCAGGCCGACAGCAGCGCGCAACAGAGCGCAATCGCAACTAGCTTTGCTTGCATCGAGGTTCTTCAGCAAAAACCGGAATGCTAACAGAAGGAGTCAGCATGGAAGAGTCTGCATTCAACGCCCTGGCCGAGGCTGAACTCGACCGCATCGAGCGCGCGCTCGACAACTGTGGCGTCGATTTCGACATCGAGCCCAAGCCCGGCGGCGTGCTCGAGATCGAGTTCGAGAATGGCACCAAGATGATCATCAATCGCCACACCGCTGCGCGCGAGATCTGGGTGGCGGCGAAGTCGGGCGGTTTTCACTTCCGGCCCGAAGGCGGTGCCTGGGTCGATACCCGCGGTGGCGCTGAGCTCTACGCCATGCTCGCGACGCTGGTGAGCGCGCAAAGCGGCGAGGCCGCGAGCCTGCACCGGCCCGACTGACGAGGCCGGCGCAGGTCGCCGTCAGCGCCGGATCGGGACCGCCTGTCGTTCGACTACCGGCGCAGGCGCCTGGCGCGCCGGAATCGGCAGCGCGGGCCCCGGCGCCACGGTCGGGATCGACTCCTCGGGCGCTTCGAGCGCCGGCGAATCGTCGGCGAACAGGCGCTCGAGCCAGTCGGGGAGCAAGGGCGGCTCCGGCGGCGGATTCTCCGCGTAGTGATAGTCCTGGCGGCTGCCGTCGCCCGCTTCGACCATGATCAGACCACCGGGGCGCGGGCGGTCCGGTTCGGGCTGGCCTGCCAGGGCTTCGCGCATGTAGTCGATCCAGATCGGCAGCGCGGCGGCGCCGCCGGTTTCACCGCGTCCCAGATTGCGCGGCTGGCTGAAGCCCATCCACGACACCGCGACCACATCGGGGTTGTAGCCGCAGAACCAGGCGTCGAGATAATCGTTGGTGGTGCCGGTCTTGCCCGCAAGGTCATGGCGCTTCAGCGCGCGCGCGCGGGTGGCCGTTCCGCGCTGGACGACGTCCTGCATCATCGAGTCCATCAGCCAGGCGTTGCGCGCATCGATCACGCGCGGCGCGCTCTGCCCCGCCACCGGCGGGTCGATGCGGGCGACAAGGCGATCGTTGCCGTCGTAGATCTCCTTGACCACATAGGGCTCGACCCGATAGCCGCCGTTGGCGAACACGGCGTAGCCGGCGGCCATTTCCCACGGCGTCGCCGAGCCCGAGCCCAGCGCCATGGTGAGGTAGGGCGGATGACGCGCAGGGTCGAAACCGAAGCGTGCAGCGTAATCCTGCGCGTACTCCGGGGTGATCGTCTGCAGCAGGCGGATCGACACCAGGTTCTTGGAACGCGCGAGGGCATCGCGCACCGTGATCGGACCGCCGGACTTGCCGTCGTAGTTCTTCGGTTCCCAGGCCTGGCTGCCGGTCACGCCTGGCGGGAAATACAGCGGCTCGTCCGACACCACGTTGCCGGGGCCGAAGCCGCGCTCGAGCGCGGCCGAATAGATGAAGGGCTTGAAGCTCGATCCGGGCTGGCGCTGTGCCTGGGTCACATGGTTGAATTTGTTGCTCGCGAAATCGAAGCCCCCGACCAGTGCGCGAACCGCGCCGGTGGCCGCGTCGATCGAAATCAGTGCGGCCTGAACCTCCGGCATCTGCACGATTTCCCAGCCCTTGTCGCCATTGTCGCGGATGCGCACGATCGCGCCGCGGCGGATGCGGCGTGTCTGCGGCGCCTTGTCGGCAAGCATCGGCGCGGCGAACTTGAGGCCGCTCCCTTCGATGGTCAGGCGCTCGCCGCGACGGTAAACCCCGACCCGTTTCGCCGATGCCTCCAGGACAAGGGCCGCGAGCAGGTCGTCGTGATCGCTGGCGTCCGCCAGCAACTCGTCGAGATGCTCGTCGGTGACCTTGCCGTTAGGCAACTCGACGAAGGCCTCAGGACCGCGGTAGCCATGGCGGCGGTCGTAGTTCATCACGCCGCTGCGCAGGGCGGAATAGGCTGCCTGCTGGTCCTTGCGCGTGATGGTCGTGACGATGCGGATGCCGAGTTCGTAGGCCTGGTCGCCGAACTGCTCCACCGCGATCTGGCGTGCCATCTCGGCGACGTGGTCGCCATGCAGTCCGTCCCCCTGCTTCTGGCGCAAATCGGCGGTTATCTTCTTGCTGAGCGTGGGCGTGGCGAAGCCGATGGCGTCGCGGTAGGCGACCTCGTCGATGAAGCCGGCCTCGAGCATGCGGCGCAGCACATACTGCTGGCGCACGGCAGCACGTGCCGGATTGACGATCGGGTTGTACGCCGACGGCGCCTTCGGCAGGCCGGCCAACATCGCCGCCTCCGGCAAGGTGATGGCATCGAGCGTCTTGCCGTAGTACGCCCGGGCCGCCGCGGCGAAGCCGTAGGAGCGCTGGCCGAGGTAGATCTGGTTGAGATAGAGCTCGAGGATCTGGTCCTTGGACAGGCTGCGTTCGATCTTGAGTGCGAGCAGGATCTCGTAGAGTTTGCGATTGAAGGTCTTTTCGCGTGACAGGAAGAAGTTGCGCGCCACCTGCATGGTAATCGTCGACGCTCCCTGGCCGCGGCCGCCCGACGACAGATTGGCCAGCGCGGCGCGCGCGATGCCCATCGGGTCGATGCCCGGATGTTCGTAGAAACGCTCGTCCTCGGCGGCGAGGATCGCCTGCTTGAGTGCCGGCGGTACGTCGGCGATGCGCACGACGCTGCGGCGCTCCTCGCCGAATTCGCCGAGGAGATATCCGTCCGACGTATATACTCGCAGCGGTATGCGCGGGCGGTAATCGGTCAGCGTATCGAGATTGGGTAGGTTCGGCCACGCGAACAGCGAAACCGCTGCCAGGGTGGCGAGGCCGAGGATCGTCAACGCAACGAGCGCTGCGACCGGGTAGAGGACCCAGCGCATTGGCAGTCCAGAGAAGTTCTATAGGGGCAACCATTATATGGGATGCCCTAAAGAGTTGATGTTTCAGGCCGTTAAGCGTGATGCATTTAGCTTTACACCCCGCAGGCTTGTTGCTAGCATCTCAAGGCCTTTTGCAGCAATTGCGCGTAACATAAAGAAATGTAAGGATTTTCTTTGTGATTGATATCTCCCTTTTCGGATCGAAAGCGCGCCAGCTCGCCGGGCTCGATATCTCCTCTTCATCGGTGAAGCTGGTTGAGTTGTCGGGAGGTGACAAGGACGGTTACAAAGTCGAGCGCTACGCGATCGAACCGCTCCCGCGCGATGCGGTTGCCGATGGCAACATCGCCAATCTCGAGGCGGTCAGCGAGGCAGTCAAGCGCGCCATGCGCCGCTTCGGCCCCGGTGCCCGCAATGTGGCGATGGCCTTGCCGGCCTCTTCCGTGATTACCAAGAAGATCATCCTGCCCGAGGGTTTGCGCGAGCAGGAGATGGAACTGTCTGTCGAGTCCGAGGCCAACCAGTACATCCCCTTCGCGCTCGACGAGGTGAACCTCGACTTCCAGGTGGTCGGGCCTGCCGGGGGAGCGCCGGGAGAAGTCGAAGTCCTGATCGCCGCGTCGCGCAAGGACAAGGTCGAAGACCGCGTCGCCGTCGCTCAGGCGGCGGGCCTCGTCGCGGTCGTCGTGGACGTCGAGTCTCTCGCGATCGAGTCCGCACTCGAACTCGTCAGCCGGCAGTTGCCTCAGGATGGCGATGGCAAGATCGTCGGCCTCATCGATGTCGGTGCAAACGTCATGAACGTCACCATGTTCCGCAACCACCAGCAGGTGTACTCGCGTGAGCAGGCCTTCGGCGGCTACCAACTGACCCAGGACATCTCGCGTCAGTATGGCATGAGCGTAGAAGAGGCCGAGGCGGCCAAGCGTTCCGGTACGCTGCCCGAAGCCTACCCGCGCGAGTTGATGCGCCCCTTCATGGACAGCCTGGCCCTGGAGGTGTCGCGCGCGCTGCAGTTCTTCTTCACCTCCACCCAGTTCAACCAGGTCGATCACCTGGTGCTCGCCGGGGGCTGCGCCGTGATGCCTGGCCTGGCCGATGTCGTCGGCGCGCGCACCCAGATCGAGACCATCGTGGCCAATCCGTTTGTAGGCATGACTCTGTCGTCCAAGGTGCGGCCGAGAAACCTGCTTGCCGATGCCCCGTCGCTGATGGTGGCTTGCGGCCTGGCCTTGCGGAGATTCGACGCATGATCCGGATCAACCTGCTCCCGCACCGCGAAGAGAAGCGCCGGCAGCGCCGCCAGCAGTTCTATACGATTTCGGTCGCGATGGTGTTGCTCGGCGGCCTGATCGGCTTCGCCGTGCAGTCAATTTACGGCGGCTACATCGAGCGCCAGGAGGCGCGGAACGCCTTCCTCAAGGCCGAGATCGCCAAGCTCGACATCGAGATCGCCGAGATTCGCAGGCTGCGCGAGCAGATCGACGCGCTGCTCGCACGCAAGCAGGTGATCGAGTCCCTGCAGGGTGACCGCGCCAAGACCGTTCATCTTTTCAACGAACTCGCCTATGGCATGCCCGAGGCGGTCTATCTCAAATCCTTGAAGCAGTCCGGGGCGCGGGTGACGCTCGTGGGGTATGCGCAGTCGAACGCGCGCGTGTCGCACCTCATGCGCAATCTTGAGGGTTCGCCCTTTCTCGAGCAGCCGGGGCTGATCGAAGTGAAGGCGGCGACGGTGGAAAACCGCAAGGTGAGCGAATTCACGCTGAGCATCGGCATCGAGTCGCCCAAGGCGGCAGAAGAAGCGAAGCCGATGCAGGCAGCGGGGGAGCGCAAATGAAATCGACCGAGGCACCGAAGGCCGCTCGCGGCCTCGACCTGCAGCGCCTCGCGCAGGACTTCAAGGGGCTGGATCCGAACGATCCGGGGGTGTGGCCGAACGCGCCACGGGTCGCAGTCTACGTCGGACTCCTGGTGGCCACCTTGGCGGCCTTTTGGTGGTTCGACTGGCAGGAGCTCGCCGACACCCTGACGCAGCGCGAGACCGAAGAGGTCCAGTTGCGCGAAAACTGGGTCGTCAAGAAGCGCCAGGCGGTCAACCTCGAGGAGCACAAGCGGCAACTGGCCGAAATCGACCGCCAGTTCGGCGCTCTGCTCAAGCAGTTGCCGAATCGCGCCGAGATGGATTCGCTGCTGTCGGACATCAACCAGGCCGGCCTCGGGCGCGGCCTGCAGTTCGAACTCTTCAAGCCGGGCGCCGACGTCATCAAGGATTTCTACGCCGAGATGCCGATCGACATCCGCGTCATCGGCACCTATCACGACCTCGGTGAATTCGCGAGTGACGTGGCGCGCATGCCGCGGATCGTGACGCTGAACGACATTGCCCTCAGTGCCGACAAGGACGGCAAGCTCAAGCTCGAGGCCAAGGCGGTGACCTATCGCTATCTCGACGAGGAAGAGCTCGCCCAGCAGCGGCAGGCAGCCAAGGCCGCGCAGGGGAAAACGCAATGAGAACAGCGGCGATTCTTGCATCCTGCCTCGTTGTCTTCGGCTGTGCCGGCGGCGAGCAGGAAGACATCTATTCCTGGATGGGCGAGCAGGCCAAGAGCATGCGCGGCGCGGTGCGCCCGCTGCCGGAAATCAAACCCTTTCCCGTGGTTGCCTATGGCGCCGCGAGCGCCGACAACCCGTTCCGCGCCGGGCGCATGGAACTCGAGAAGCGCGCTGGCGGCGGCGGAATCAGGCCCGACCTCGATAGGCGGCGTGAGCCGCTCGAGGCGTTTCCGCTTGAATCCCTTAGCATGGTCGGCGTGCTGATACAGGGGCCGGTCTCACATGCGCTGGTGCGGGCCGACAAGAGCCTTTACCAGGTCAAGGTAGGGAATTACATGGGACAGAACTT
>JBFGZP010000186.1:0-7078 GCA_041586695.1 Thauera sp. | reverse complement strand
GCCGGCATCCAGCCGGTCGTGCGCTTCCGCAATCCCGCCGATGGCGTGGTCGCCTGGGACGACCTGGTCAAGGGCCGGATCGAGATCGCCAACGCCGAGATGGACGACCTCGTCATCGCCCGCGCCGACGGCACGCCCACCTACAACTTCTGTGTCGTCGTCGATGATTGGGACATGGGCATCACCCACGTCCTGCGCGGTGACGACCATGTGAACAACACCCCGCGCCAGATCAATATCCTGCAGGCCCTGGGCGCCGAAGTCCCTCTTTACGCCCACCTGTCCATGATCCTCGGCGACGATGGCACCAAGCTGTCGAAGCGCCACGGCGCCGTCAGCGTGATGCAGTACGACGACGACGGCTACCTGCCCGAGGCCGTCATCAACTATCTCGCCCGCCTGGGCTGGAGCCACGGCGACGACGAGGTCTTCAGCCGCGAGCAGTTCGTCGCCTGGTTCGACCTCGACCACATCACGCCCTCGGCCGCACAGTTCAACACCGAAAAGCTCAACTGGCTCAACGCCCAGTACATCAAGAAGGCCGACAATGCCTACCTCGCCGCCGAAGTGGCGAACCGCCTCGCGCGCCGCGAGGTCGACCCCGAGGCCGGCCCCGCGCTCGAGGCCGTGGTCGCGCTCTACAAGGACCGCGCCAACAGCCTCAACGAGCTGGCCGATTCCGCCGAGCTGTTCTGCGCCGATATCCACCCCGCGCCCGAGGTTTTCGCCCAGCACCTCAACGACGCCGCCAGGGTCGCACTGGCCAGCCTGCGGGTGCGCCTCGCCGAGGTGGCGTGGGAGAAGGCCGCGCTGAGCCAGGCGATCAAGGACACGATGGCCGAGCACGGCCTGAAGATGCCTCAGGTCGCGATTCCCCTGCGCGTCGCGGTGCTAGGCGTGCCGCAGACGCCGTCGATCGACGCCGTGCTGGAAGTGCTCGGCCGCGAGCGCGTGCTTGCCCGGCTCGATCGTCATCTCTGAGCGACCGACCGGCCCCGCCCGGTCGCCGCGAGCGACAAAAAAGCCCCGGAGGCGAACCCCCGGGGCTTTTTGCATTCAGGTCCTGCGTGGGATCAGGCCACTTTCTTGGAAGCCTTCGCTGCGCTCTTTGCCTGCGAAACGAGGTCGAGGCCGCCGACCGAGCTCAGCGTCGGCGCGTTGTCGAACAGCGACTGCACCGATTCGCCGATCTCGCTCAGGTGCCTGGCGCTCAGTTCGGCCACGTCGGCCTGGGTCTGAACGCAGATCTCATTGACGTTGCGCAGGTACTCGGCCGCCTGGTCGATACCCTTGCCGTGCGCGGCGACGCAGCTGGAGAATTGCGCCTCCAGGTCGGTGCTCGCCACCGGCGTGGCGTTGGCGGAGGCGAAGGCGACCGCGGAGCGGGCGGCGTCGACGTTGAGCGCGACCAGCCGCTCCGAGGCGTTGAGCACGATGTCGGCGAGCGAGAGGAAGGTCTGCACGCTGGCGTTGGCAGTGTCGGTCAGTTTCTGGACGGCGGGATGCGAATTCATCGGATTACCTTGAGAGGAATGATTGAAGGTCGTTGAGCCCGCAATGCTAGGTCACCCGCCATTACAAATACATACCCGGATCAACGTGTTGGCGCTACCGTGAACCGGGTAGCAGGTCGCGGATGCCGGAGCGGCGAAGGAGGCGGCACGGGCCCGGGCGCGCTAGCCGCCGGCCGAGGTGATCCCGTTGCGGATGGCGTACCTCGTCAGCTCGGCGACGTTGTGGACGTCGAGCTTGCGCATGATGTTGCGGCGGTGCACTTCCACCGTGGAGGGCGCGATGTGCAAGCGTTCGGCGATGCGCGCCGACGTGTGCCCCTCGGCGATCAGCTGCAGCACCTGGCGCTCGCGTGCGCTGATGCGTGGCGTTGCGACGTGCTCGGTGCTGTTGTCGAGCAGGGCACGGGTGACCGTCCCCGCCACATCGGGGCACAGGTAGCTGCGCCCGCGCTGCACGGTGCGAATCGCGCGCAGCAGCTCGTCGCCGGCCTCGCCCTTGGTGACGTAGCCCATCGCGCCGGCATTGAGCAGGTCCATGACGAAATGACGGTCGGAAAAGGCAGATAAACCGATCACCTTGATGCCGGGGCACATCGCGATCAAACGGCGTGTCGCCTCGATGCCGTTCATGCCGGGCATGCCGATGTCGATGCAGACCACGTCTGCGGCCTCGCGGGCGACGGCCTCGAGCAATTCCTCGCCGTCGCCCGCTTCGGCCACCACCTGCATGTGCGGCTCCTTCTCCAGCATTGCGCGCAAGGCATGGCGGAACATCTGGTGGTCGTCGGCAAGCACGATCCGGGTGATCACGGCACCCCCCGCTCGACGTCGAACGCCACCTCGATCTGCGTGCCGCGCCCGCGCTGCGAATTCAGCTCGAAGCGCCCGCCGGCGAACTCGGCTCGCTCCCGCATCGTGATCAGTCCCAGCCCGCGCGGCGAATCCCGCCCACGAAGCTGGTGGGGGTCGAAGCCGATGCCGTCGTCGCCGACGCGCAGGGTCACGTCGCCGCCGCCATCGATGAGCTGGATGCGGATCGTGGACGCCGCCGCATGTTTGGCGCAGTTCGTGATCGCCTCCTGCGCGATGCGGAACAGCAGGGACTGCAGCTTTGGCGTCAGACGGGCATCGACTTCGTCCAGGGACAGCACGATATCGATTCCGCTGCGCCGGCCGATCTGCCCGGCGTAGTCCTGCAGGGCGGCAGTGAGCCCGGCGTAATCCAGTGCGGCCGGGCGCAGGTCGGCGCAGATCTCGCGCACCCCCGCACTGGTGTCGGCGAGGATGGCGTGCGCGTCGTCGAGCAGTGCCTCCACCTCGGTGAGCACCGCGGGCGGCAAGGCGCTTGCCAGATTGGAAAAGGTTATCTGCAGTGCCGCCAGATTGGGACTGGTGCGGTCATGCAAGGCCGCAGCGAGCTGGCGGCGCTCGCGTTCCTGGATGTCGACCAGGTGTTCCGAGAGTTCGGCGACCCGCGCCAGATGGGCAAGTCGTTCGAGCTCGAGCCGCTTGCGTGCGGTGATGTCCTGCACCGTGCCGTAAAGCTTGCACACGCGGCCGGTCTCGTCGGCGACGGGGACGATCACCGTCACATGGTGCCGAACCTTGCCCGAAGGGAGGACGAGCTTCTGCTCGAGGGTGCAGCGCTCGCCGCTGTCGATCGCGTGCCAGAACACGTCGCGCGTGCGCTCAAGCGACTCCGGCGAGTAATAGCACAGCGCCTCGTTGATATCCGGTACGCCCTCGCTCTCCGGGCGCTCGAACAGGCGGAACAACTCGCGCGACCAGGTCATCCTGCCGGTGTCGCGCTCGAGCTCCCAGTCGCCGACCCGGGCCAGCGCCTGCGCCTCCCGCAGGCGCGCCTCGCTCGCGCGCAACGCGGCCTCGGTGTCCTGCCGGGCCAATTCCTCCTCCTGCAGCCGAGACCACTGCGAAATGACATCGACGGCCCGATTGGCGCTGCCGTGCGGCGCCGACGCGATCGCCTCGTCGCTGCACTCGATGCCGCTCAGTGCCAGGGTCGTGGTGCGATTCCTCCTCATGGACACCTCACTTCATGCGCAAGTCTCGAACTTCGCCGCACGCAGCTGACCGTATTCGCTGCTCGGGACGATTGAGCGCACGAACCCTGCCCACCGGCGAGTGCATGCTGCGCTGCGCATGTTGCGACTCGTTCTTATTGTAGCCACTGCCAGCCGACTTTTCTGCGGCTGCCGCGAGCATCATTCCGTGGCGGGGATGCTGCGCGCCGGCCGCAGCACGAAGCGGGCGGGGTCGACCGCTGCGCGCAGCTCGTGCTCGACCGGCAGGGGTTCGCCGGTGATCAGGCTGGCAAGCATTTCGCCGGCCAGTGCGGACCACACAAGCCCGCGCGCGCCGAAACCCGACAGCGCGTAGAGCCCCGGCTGGCGCGACAGGTCGGCAAGCGTGGCCGCTTGGCCGCGGGGGGCAGGCTCCGGCACGGCACCGATCATGGGCAGACGGTCGGGCGAGGCGGGGCGGAAGCCCACCCGACCGCCAAGGCTGGAGAGGTCCAGGCCGGCGGTGAAGCCGGGCAACATGGCCTCGAGCTTGTCGAGGTTATCGCGGTGGTCCCGAGCGCGGATGGCGGTATCGTCATCATCCACGTCGAAGCTGGCGCCGGTGCACAGCAGTCCGTCGATTGCGGGGCTCACGTAGCCGCCGCGGCAGACCACGACGCGAGGCGCGCTGTCGCCCTTCGCGGGCAGCAGCGAGACCTGCCCGCGTGCGCTGACGACCGGCAAGGCACGGGCGGCGTCGAAGGCCCGGATGCCGGTTCCCGCTGCGAGGATGGCGACGGGCGCCGCCGCGATGATCGCGCCGCGGGCATCGATGGCCTGCCATGCCGCGCCCGCGCGCTCGAGCCGTGCGACCGCACGGCCGAAGTGGGTATGGATGCGCTCGGGGTGGGCGGCGAGGTTGGCTTCACACAGGCTGGGCGGCTGCACCCAGCCGCTGCCGCCGAACCACCAGCCGCCGCTGGCGACCGGCCAGCCGGCGAGCTCGCCCGCCTCGGCGGCGGTGACGAAGCGCAGGTGTTCCGTGGGCTGGGCCAGGCGTTCGACGACCGCGCGCATCTTGCCCTCCTGCACCGCGTCGCGCGCCAGGTGCAGCACGCCGCAGGCGGCCGCCTCGACGTGTGCGCCCAGCGCGTCGAGGCGGGCGATGTGGCGCCAGCCATACAAGGTGCCTGCCCGCGTGAGCCGGCTCATGCGATTGTCGTCGAGGCTGGGCAGCGGGCGCAGCACGCCGGCATGGTTTCCGGAAGCGCCCGCGCCTGCGCGGTCGGCCGCGTCGATCACCTCGATCGTCCAACCTCTCGCGGCCAGGCGCTCGGCCACGCTGGTGCCGGCGATGCCGGCGCCGAGGACGAGCGCGCGACGCTCCGGCGACGCGTCGCCACGGCCTTCCCGCGCCGGGGGGGGCCGCTGCGGCGCATGTCGGCCGCGCAGCATCTGGCGCTTGGTGCCGAAGCCAGGCGCCTTGTCGAGCTCGAAGCCGGCCCGGCGCAGGCCCTCGCGCACCTCGCCGGCCACCGACCAGGTGGCGAGCGTCGCGCCGGGTGCGGCCAGCCGCGCGAGCAGATGGAAGATGCGCGCCGACCACAGGTCCGGGTTGCGCGCGGGCGAAAAGCCGTCGAGAAAGAAGGCGTCGGCGCGTGCGTCGAACTGCGCCAGGCCCGTGCGCGCCTCACCGAAATGGAGCGTCAGCGTCACCCGGCCGCCGTCCAGATGCAGCCGGTGAAGCCCGGCCACCAGCACCGGCCACTGCGCCCGCAGTTCGGCCGCGAGCCCGACGAGCTCGGGCCAGCGGGAGTGCAGGGTGGCCAGATCCTCGCGGCCGAAGGGGTGGAGTTCGCAGGCGAGGTAATGCAGGCTGGTGCTTCGCTGCGCGTCCTCGCGCCACGCCGCCCAGGTGGCGAGGAAGTTCAGTCCGAGTCCGAAGCCCGTCTCCACCACCACGAAGCGCTCGCGCCCGCGCCAGCGTGCCGGCAGCCCGTTGCCGGCGAGGAAGACGTGGCGCGCCTGCTGCAGTCCGCCGCCGCTGGAATGGTAGACGTCGCCGAAGGCCGCCGAGAAAGGGGTGCCGTCGTCGGCGAAGGCAAGGCGGGCGGGCGTGATCTGCATGGGCGGACAGGGGTCAGTGCACGGCCGATCGCGCCGGGAGCAGGCGCTTGACGATGCTCACGGCTGCGAGCACCAGCGCGCCGGCGACAATGCCGGTGACGGCGTCGAGGCCGAGCGGAAGCAGGGCGCCGGCGATGCCGCCGAGCTCGTCGGTGAGGCGCTCGATGGCGTGGTGAAGCGGGGGAATGCCGTGGGTGAGGATGCCGCCGCCGACAAGGAACATCGCCGCTGTGCCGACGATCGACAGGCCGCGCATCAGCCACGGTGCGGTCGCGAGCAGGGCGGCACCGAGACCGCGCTGAAGCTTCGCGAACAGGCCGTCGCCCGTCCGCGCGCTGAGGAGCAGGCCGGCGTCGTCGATCTTGACGATGGCGGCGACGAGGCCATACACGCCGATCGTCATCAGCAGCGCGATACCGATCAACACCGACAGTTGCGTCATGAAGGCCATGCCGCCGACGACACCGAGGGTGATCACGATGATCTCGGCCGAGAGGATGAAGTCGGTTCGCACCGCCCCCTTGATCTTGTCGCGCTCCATCGCCACCAGGTCGATCGCCGGGTCGGCCAGCGCCTTTACCACCGCGTCGCGGTGGGCCTTGTCCTCTTCGGCGCTGTGCAGGAACTTGTGCGCAAGCTTCTCGAATCCCTCGAAGCACAGGAAGGCGCCGCCCAGCATCAACAGCGGCACGATCGCCCACGGGGCGAACGCGCTGATCGCCAGCGCCGCCGGCACCAGGATCGCCTTGTTGCGCAGCGAGCCCTTGGCGACCGCCCACACGACCGGCAGCTCGCGCTCGGCCTTCACGCCGGTCACCTGCTGGGCATTGAGCGCGAGATCGTCGCCGAGCACCCCGGCGGTCTTCTTCGTCGCGATCTTGGTCATCGTGGCGACGTCGTCGAGCACGCTGGCGATGTCGTCGAGCAGGGCAAGCAGGCTGGCTCCGGCCATTGGTATTTCCTTGTAGGGTTGCAGCTCGAATCCGAGCGCGGGCCACATGTTAACTTGCACCCGGATACGTGTGCAGCGTTTCGGCTTCGAACCGAGCGGCATGGATTGGCCGCATCCATGAAGCGCCTGCGGCCGGTGGCGTGAGCGCCGTTTGAAACCGCCTGCAAGCTGGCCGTGGTAGTGGCCGTGGTGGGCGAACCGCAGGTCGCGCCGATTGCCCCTGCCGCCGGCCTTGACTTCAAGCGCTGATCGCCTAAACTGCGAGCGATCAAGGGGAGTAGCTTTTCGCCGCAGTATCGTCATCACGGCGGGTTCGTATCTTGGATACGGCCTCCCGGTGCTGCGGGCAACGAAAGTTGCAAGCGAGACCTTGCCCGAGGGCAAGGTCCGCATGCGCGAAGCAACCAAGCGGTCTGTGCCTTTCGGGGACAGGCCGTTTTTTCGTTTACTCCTCGGAGCTCATT
>JBFGZP010000185.1:0-7100 GCA_041586695.1 Thauera sp. | reverse complement strand
CCCATGGCAGTCGCGCAAGAGCCCCCACGGCGTTACCAAGCTTCATTAGCGCGACCACGCCGGGCGTCTCGGGCAGCGCCAGGCCGGTTTCCAGGTCTTCCACGATGAGGACGGCCCTGGGCGTCAGGCGCAGCAAGGCCAACTCGTCCACGGGTGCCTCAATATCTCTTAGCCCGCCCAGCTTAAGCTTTAACCCGCGGCCGGCTTACGTTTAACGGCACACTTCGGGCCTGGCGTTTTGCCTTCCCTGCGCGGCACTCAAGCCCGGGAAGGCAGCGGGGCTGCGTTCGCGGCCGTGGGTGCAGGATCGCCGCTCAGGCGCGGGTGCTGCTCCTGCCTGCCCGCCAGGCATCGAGATCGCTGCGCTCGATGTGGGTTTCGAGCCGATTGATGTTCCCCGGCAGTTGCTTGCCATCCCATTGCTCGGACGCCCATCTCATGATATTCGCATGGAGCTCACCGCACTGGATTGCATGCGCCAGCGCGACCTCGGCGTCATGCACGGTCGCGAACTCGGCGGCCAGCAGTTGCGCGGCCTCATGCAGGGTCAAGGCGGTCGCTCCGGTTTCTTGCTTGCTCACGTCTTTCTCCTTTCTGCGTTTGCACCACCACCCTTCGGGCGGGCGCGACATATTCCTCGGGCGGCTGCGCGGCGCCGACCTTTTCCAGTATCCAGCCTTTGGTCCTCGCCTGCCACTTTCGCGCCGGCCGACCGCCGGCCAGCGCGGGCAGCCGGCCCCGCCCGCCGGTCCCATTGTCCGCGGTCCGCAACGCTGGGGAAAGATCCGCCTTCGGCAAACCCGAGTACCCAGGCTGCGCCTCGTCGGGTGATAATGTCGGACTGCCGACACAACGGACGTTCAAGCAATGAAGCGCGTAGATGATTTTCGCCTGCGGCTGGGGGCACACGAACTGGTCCCCATCTTGGTGGGTGGCATGGGGGTCGACATCTCCACCGCCGAGCTCTCGCTCGAGGCCGCGCGCCTTGGCGGCATCGGGCACATTTCCGATGCGATGGTACCGACGGTGTCCGACAGGCGCTTCAACACCAAGTACGTCAAGAACAAGCTTCAGCAGTACAAGTTCAACGTCAGCAATGCCGACAAGTCGGTCGTGCAGTTCGACCTCGGCCTGCTTGCCGAGGCGACGGCGATGCACGTCGGCAGGACGATGGAGGCGAAGCGCGGCAGCGGGCTGATCTTCATCAACTGCATGGAGAAGCTCACCATGAACGGCCCGAGGGAAACCCTTCGCGCACGGCTCAAGGCGGCAATGGACAACGGCATCGACGGCATCACCCTGGCCGCGGGCCTGCACCTGGGATCCTTCGCGCTCATGGAGGACCACCCGCGCTTTCGCGACGTCAAGCTCGGCATCATCGTGTCTTCCCTGCGTGCGCTGCAGCTGTTCCTGAAGAAGAGCGCGCGCACCGGCCGCCTGCCCGACTACGTGGTGGTGGAAGGCCCGCTCGCCGGCGGCCACCTCGGTTTCGGCATGGATTGGGCGCAGTACGACCTCGCCACCATCGTCGTCGAGATCCGCGACTGGCTCAGAGAGCAACAGCTCGACATTCCGCTGATTCCCGCCGGCGGCGTGTTCACCGGCACCGACGCGGTGAATTTCCTCGAGCTCGGCGCGGCGGCGGTGCAGGTCGCGACACGCTTTACCGTGACCAAGGAATGCGGCCTGCCGGAGGACGTGCAGCAGCACTACTTCAAGGCCAGCGAGGAAGACATCGAGGTCAACCAGATCTCGCCCACCGGCTATCCGATGCGCATGCTCAAGAGCAGCCCCGCGATCGGCAGCGGCATCCGCCCCAACTGCGAGGCCTTCGGCTACCTGCTCGATTCTTCGGGCAATTGTCAGTACATCGACGCGTTCAACCGCGAGGTGGCAGCCCACCCCGATGCAAAGAAGGTGAAGGTCTTCGACAAGACCTGCCTGTGCACCCACATGCGCAATTTCGACTGCTGGACCTGCGGCCACTACACCTACCGCCTCAAGGACACCACGCGGCGCGGCGAGGATGGCAACTACGAGATCCTCAGCGCCGAGCATGTATTCCACGACTACCAGTTCAGCACCGACAACCGCATCGCGCTGCCGGCCTGAATCCCGCCGAAGAGATGGCGGCGGATGGCGGGAAAGAACGCAAGCGGCGCGCATGCGGGACTTTTTCCCTCGCCAACAGCCGATCCGCGGACAATACTTGCACCGATACCCTGAACGAGCGCCTGAACGATGAACGTGGTCATCGTCGATGACAGTCCGATCAACCTGACGGTGATGACGAACCTCGTTCGCCGGCTGCCGGGCGGTCAGCCGACGGAGTTCCAGGTCGCCGCCGAGGGGCTGGCCTGGTGCGAGGCCAACGAGCCCGACCTGATCATCGTCGATTATCAGATGCCGGAGATCGACGGGATCGAATTCATCCGTCGCGTGCGCTCATTCCACGACCACAACGACGTGCCCATCCTGATGGTCACCGCCAACCACGAGCAGTCGGTGCGCTATCAGGCGCTGGAATTCGGCGCCAACGACTTCCTCAACAAGCCGATCGACCGCAACGAATTCGAACCGCGGGTGCGCAACATGCTGAAGCTGCGCGAGGCCCACCTCGTCACCCGCCAGCGCGCCAAAACCCTGACCGAGGCCGTTCGCCAGGCCACCGCCGACATCCTCGACCGCGAGCGCGAGACGATCGCCCGCCTCGCCCGCGCAGCCGAATTCCGCGACCCGGAAACCGGCGCTCACATTCAGCGCATGTCGCATTATTCCGCGCTGATTGCGCGCCGCATGGGGCAGCCTGACAGCTTCGTCGAGGAAATGCTGCTCGCCGCGCCGATGCACGACGTCGGCAAGCTCGGCATCCCCGACGACATCCTGCTCAAGGCCGGCCGGCTCACCGCCGAGGAGTTCGCGGTAATGAAGCGCCACCCGGTGATCGGCCACGACATCCTCAAGGGCTCGTCGTCGAGCGTGTTGTGCCTGGGCGCCAGCATCGCGCTGTCACACCACGAGAAATTCGATGGCAGCGGCTATCCGCACGGCCTCAAGGGCGACGCGATTCCGATCGAAGGCCGCATCGTCGCCGTGGCCGACGTGTTCGACGCGCTCACCTCGGAGCGCACCTACAAGCCCGCGTGGCCCCTGTCGCGCGCCATCGCGCTGCTGCGCGACGGCCGCGGACGCCACTTCGATCCCGACTGCGTCTCGGCCTTCCTGCAGGGCTGGGAAGAGGTGATCTCGATCCGCAGGAACTTCCGCGACGAGGACCTGCCCCAGGGCCGACCTTCCGAGGTTCAGGCGCTGACCTGAGCGCGGCGCTCGATCAGCTCGATCCTGTAGCCGTCCGGATCCTCGACGAAGGCGATCACGGTCGTGCCGTGCTTCATCGGCCCGGCTTCGCGCACGACCTTGCCGCCGCGGGCGCGGATGTCGTCGCAGGCCTTCTTCGCGTCGGCCACTTCCAGGGCGATGTGGCCATAGGCGTTGCCGAGCTCGTACTTGTCGACGCCCCAGTTGTGCGTCAGCTCGATCACCGCGCCATCGCTCTCGTCCTGGTAGCCGACGAAGGCCAGCGTGAACTTGCCGTCCGGATAGTCCCGGCGGCGCAGCAGGTGCATGCCGAGCACGTCGACATAGAAACTCAGCGCGCGGTCGAGATCGCCGACGCGCAACATGGTGTGCAGAATCCGCATGTTTCAATCCTCCTGTTCGATGAGGGCGGGGGCGGCCGTCGCGTTGCCGCCGATCACCGGCAGGCTCGCCGAGGCGTCGCGCAATTGCGCACGCGCCTCCCGCCAACTGGGGTAGAGCCGCTCCACCACTGCCCAGAAGCGCGGCGAGTGGTTCATTTCCACGAGGTGGGCGACCTCGTGTGCGACAACGTAGTCGATCAGCGCCGGCGCCAGGTGGATCAAGCGCCAGTGCAGACGGATCCCGCTCGTGCTGCTGCAACTGCCCCAGCGCGTGCGCGCATTGGACAGACGCACGGCGGGCACCGGGCGACCGAGGCGCAGGCAGTACGCCTCGACCCGTGCCCCGTGCCACTGCAGGGCGCGCGCATGCAGCGCGCGGATGAAGGCACGCTCGGGGTCGCCGCCGGCCGGCAGGGCAAGCTCCTCCACGCCGTCGGCCGCCACCCTCCACTGCGCGCGGCGGGCGCTCGCCAGGCGCAAACGGGCCGGCGCACCGAGCAGCGGGAACTGTGCGCCGTCCGAAACCGCGAAGCGTGCCGCAAGCGGCCCCGCTGCCCGTGCTCGCAGACGCTCGAGCAGCCAGCGACCGTGATGCTGGACGAAGCGATCGACCTCGCCGAGGCTGGTCCGCAGCGGCACCGCGACGCGCGCGCCGCGATGATCCACCTGCAGCGCGAACGAGCGCCGCGCCGAACGGCGCAGCACGAGGTCGATGCGGGTGCCGTCGACGACCACCGCGTGCGCCTGCTCGACCGCCGGCGTGGCCTTCGCTGACGGTCGGCGCGAGGCGCTCAGGATCTGTCTTCCCATTCGAGGCCGCGCCGCGCCATGTCGGCCTTGATCCGCGCCATCGCCTCCGCCACCCGCCCTGCAGCACCCTTCATGCCGAGCTCGACCGAGCGCCGTTCACCCTCGCCGGCGATCGTCGGCAGGCTGAACAGCGTCGCATCCGGAAAGGCGTTGGTGAGCTCGCGCATCAGTGCGATGAGCTGGCCCTCGTAGACATCCCAGACGGTGATCGCCTGCTCGACGTAATCTTCGGCGTGGTGCAGGTGAGAATAGTGGGTGTCGAGCACCCATTCGACCATCGGCCAGGCCATCACCGGGAAGCCCGGGGTGAAGTAGTGCTGGCGGATGGAGAATCCGGGGATGCGATTGAAGCTGTTCGGAACGATCTCGCTGCCCACCGGATAGACGCCCATCTGCAGGCGCTCCTCGGTGATCTGGTCGCCGAAGCGGGCACGAATCTCGGCTTCGGCTTCCGGGTGCAACGCCAGTTCCAGCCCGAGTGCGGCGGCGGCGGCCTCGCGCGTGCGATCGTCGGGCGTAGCGCCGATGCCGCCGAAACTGAACACCACGTCGCCGGTGGCGAAGGTTTCGCGCAGGGTCGCGGTCAGGCGCGCGAAATCATCGCCGGCATAACGCGCCCAGGCGAGCTTGAGCCCGCGCGCGCGCAAGAGCTCGATCAGCTTGCTCAGGTGCTTGTCGCTGCGGCGGCCCGAAAGGATCTCATCGCCGACGATGAGGGCACCGAATTTCATTGACGCTTCCGGGACGGGGGTGCGGGCGCGGGATCGAGCAGCGTGACGCCGCGCGAGTGGCGTTCGCGGCGCAAGGCCTCGAGCAGGAAATGGACGAAGGCCAGGCCCGAGAAGGCCGGCGCGATGAGGTTGACGAACGGCACGTAGGCCAGCATCGCGCAACTGCCCCCGAGCAGCATCATCGGTGCACGCTGCACGTCGCGCAGGCGATCGAGTTCCTCGCGATCGGCGTGCAGCATCAGCGCGTCATAGCCGAAGGCGCGCTGGTTGAGCCAGCCGGTGAGCACGACCGACGCCACCAGGCCAACCCCAGGAATGAGCCAGAACGGCAGCGACAGCAACAGCGCAACCAAGAACAGCAGCCCGGCCACGCCGGCGTTCCAGGCGCTGCCGACATTCGTGCCGCCCCGGCGCTGCTCGAGATCGGCATAGTCGACCCGGCCCACGCGCTCGAGCATCACCGGCAGGGCGATCACCGCAACCAGCAAGGCGGCGGTGACGTAGATCAGCGGCACGAAGGCCAACGCCACGGCGATCTTGATCAGCACCAGCATCACGGCCGCGGCCACCTCGGAGGTCGACAACCAGTCGCCCAGCCAGGTCCAACCGCCGATCCATCCCATCAGGCCCTCGGTGAGCGGCACCCAGGAAAGAACGGCGACCGTGAGCCAGAGCACCATCGAGACGATCCCCGGCCACAGCAGGTGCCAGAAGATGTCGCGCCGCAACAGACTGCGCGAGGCGCGTCCGAAGGCAATGAAGATGTCGCGCATCGTGTCAGCGCGGCATGCCCGGGAAGCCGCCAGGCATCATGCCCTTCATGCCCCGCATCATCTTCTGCATGCCGCCCTTGGAGAACTGCTTCATCACCTTCTGGGTCTGCTCGAACTGGTTCAGCAGGCGATTGACCTCCTGCACCGTCACGCCGGCGCCGGTGGCGATGCGGCGCTTGCGGCTGGCCTTGAGCAATTCGGGCTTGGCGCGCTCGAGCGGGGTCATCGAGTTGATGATGCCCTCGATGCGGCCGACCGACTTCTCTTCGGCCCCGCCCTGCAGCTTTCCGGCTGCCTGTGCGAACTGGGCGGGCAGTTTCTCGAGCATCGACGACAGCCCGCCCATCTTGCGCATCTGGCCGATCTGCTCCTTGAAGTCGTTGAGATCGAAGCCCTTGCCCGTCTTGAGCTTCTGCGCGAAGGCGCGCGCCTGATCCTCGTCGACCCCGCGGCGCGCGTCCTCGACCAGACCGAGGATGTCGCCCATGCCGAGGATGCGGCTGGCCATGCGGTCCGGATGAAAAGGCTCCAGCCCGGAGAGCTTCTCACCGACGCCGGCGTATTTCAGCGGCTTGCCGGTGACATGTCGCACCGACAGCGCGGCGCCGCCGCGCGAATCGCCGTCGAGCTTGGTCAGCACCACGCCGGTCAGCGGCAGCGCCTCGCTGAAGGCGCGGGCCGTGTTGACCGCATCCTGACCGAGCATCGCGTCGACCACGAACAGGGTCTCGACCGGCTTCACCGCGGCGTGCAAGGCCTTGATCTCGGCCATCATCGCCTCGTCGATCGCCAGCCGGCCGGCGGTATCGAGCAGCAGCACATCGACGTGATGCTTGCGCGCATAGTCGAGCGCGGCCCGGGCGATGTCGAGCGGCTTCTGGTCCGCATTCGAGGGGAAGAACTCGACCCCCGCCTGCGCCGCCACCGTCTTCAGCTGCTCGATTGCCGCCGGGCGATAGACGTCGGCAGACACCACCAGCACCTTCTTTTTCTGCTGCTCGCGCAGCAGCTTGGCGAGCTTGCCGGTGGTGGTCGTCTTGCCCGCGCCCTGCAGGCCGGCCATCAGCACCACGGCGGGCGGCTGG
>JBFGZP010000184.1:0-7113 GCA_041586695.1 Thauera sp. | reverse complement strand
TGCGTCGATCGCGGGAATGCCGTCGCGGGGTGGACCGCCGCGCTCTATCTCGCTTGCCGGTATCGACGCATTGGCCAGATCGAAGCCGTTGAGCGTCGGCCCGGCTGCCACCCCAGCTGCATGGGCGACGAAAAGCGCGGCTGAAAGGAGCTTCGCCATTCGTGGCCATTGAAAAGGCAGGAAAACGCCTGCTTCGAGCGTGTTCATCCGCTTGCCCTCCATGAAGGAACGCGGTGCTGACGCCGATTGGTCGCTCTAGGCGGGCTGATCCTTACACGCCGGGACGCCTGATAGCCGAGGGGGATTGGCCGAGGCGTGCGGCAAAGGGGATGCAGGGAAGGGCAAACCGGGCGGGACCGGGGGCGCGCGTGGGGTGTCTCGAATCGCCCCCTTCGAGTGCAGCCTCGAACGTTTACATCCGGCTCAGATCCTCGATCGCATCGACCACCAGCCCGGTGCCGATGGCGATCAGCAGGATGTCGGCACCGACGCGGACGTAGCGGTGCAGGGCCGGCGGTGCGCCGAGCTCGATCACGATGGAGGCGGGCGGATCGTAATAGACCACGTCGCGCGGCAGGGCGTAGCCCTTGCGCCACTTCTTCGCCAGGCCCGGCGGCATGCAGCCGTTGCGCTTCTTCGCCAGGCCCGGCGGGCAGTGGCCGCCGCGGTACTGTTCGACGTAGTACTCGCGCACCAGGACGCGGTGGCGGTCGTTGAAGTAGGCGCCGACGCGCGGACCATCGCGATGCTCGGTACGCGAATGATGGTCGTCGCGGTCGCCGCGGTCGCCCCGGTGGTCATCGCGATCGCGATCGCCGCCACCTTTCCTCGCCTCATTCCGGTCGTTGCGATGATCGCTCCTGTCGCTCCTGTCGCTCCTGTCGCTCTTGTCGCCCTTCGAGCCGCCCTTCGATTCCGCGGCCTTGCGTTCGTGCTTGCCGCCGCCCGCCCAGTCGGGCTTGTCCGCCAGTGCGGGGCCTGTGCCGATCATGGCGGCGAAAGCGAATGCGAACGTGATTCCCGTCTTGCGGCCGATATCGCTCATCTCTGATTCCTCGTTGTCGATGCCCGATTGTACGGTCAAGCCGAGGCCGGGATATCCGCCCGCAGCAACGCGGTTTGTTACAGAACGTCAGGCAGCGGACGCGGACGGAGGACGACCTCAAGTTCCCGCGCCTGCGTTTTGCGGCAACGATCGGTGGGTCGGCGCGCTATCGCAGGGGCAGGCGGCGCGGCGTATCCGGCGGGCACCTCAATGTCGCCCTGTAAGCGACTCGAGAAAGCGCACGAGCGCCGCCTTTTCCGCTGCCGACAGTTGCAGTGGGGTGAGCAGCGGCGATTGCGCCGGTGCGCCCGCGCCGCCGCGGTTGTAATACTCGACCACCGCCTCGAGTGTCGGCAGCGAGCCGTCGTGCATGTACGGCGCCGTCAGCGCCACGTTGCGCAGCATCGGCGTCTTGTAGGCCCAGCGATCAGCCGGATCGAGCGTGATCTCGAAGCGGCCGAGGTCGCTCGGCGGCGGCGCGCCGATGCGGGCGATGTCGGCCGCACTGAGGATGGCAGTGCGGCCGGCGCCGAACTGCACGAGGACCTCGCCGCGCTCGCGGCTGCGCATCCAGCCGATACCGGTGTTGTGATAGCGGAAATCCGACAACAGGGCGTACTCGTCGCCGATCGTGTGGCAGCGCGCGCAGCCGGCCTTGTCGACGAAGAGCCGGTAGCCGAGTTGCTCGCTGTCGTCGAGGGCGCCGGCGTCGCCGCCATAACGGTAGCGGTCGAAGCGGGTGGCGCCCGACACCAGGCTGCGCTCGTAGCTTGCCAGGGCCTGGCCCACGGTGTCGGCCGTCGGCCGGCGGCCCGCGAACGCGGCCTCGAACAGGCCGGTGTAGTCGGGCAGGGTGCGCAGCTTGTCGAGGACGTGGCCGATCGAGGGGTTGGCCATCTCGTTCGCGGCGAGCAGCGGGCTCCAGGCCTGTGTTTCCAGCGCATCGTCGCGACCGTCGTGGAACAGCCGCGGGTGGTAGGCGACGTTGAGCAGGGTGGGCGCGTTGCGGCGCACTGTGGCGCCTTCGTTGCCGAGCGGCGTGCGCAGCTCGTTGGAGGTAAAGCCCTGGTCGGGCACGTGACACATCGCACACGACATCGTGTTGTTGAACGACAGCCGACGGTCGAAGAACAGCTTCTTTCCGAGCGCGATGCTTGCCGCGGAGGGCGGGTTGTCGGCGGGGAAGGGCAAGGCCGGAAGGCCGAGCGGCGCCAAGACCGCGGGCGCGCTTTCGGCATGCGCGCCAGCCGACAGCAGGAGCGCCAGCCCGGCCGCGAGCAGCCGCCTACTCCAGCAACAGCGTCTCGATGTCATTGAGCAACACCTCCGACAGCAGGAAGGCGGTGGAGTAGATCTCGCGAACGCGGCCGCTGGCGTCGATGAGGAACACCTTCATCATGTGGCTCAGCACCCGGGTCGGCTTGCCGCGGTCGTCGAGTTCGACCGAGACATCCTGCCCGAGACCGTCGAGCAAGGGCTTGAGGGCCTCGACCGAGCGGGTGGTGAGAAAGTGCCAGCGCACCGCACTGTTGTGGGCGGCCAGGTCGCCGGCGTAGCGTCGCATCGTCTGCGGATCGTCATTGCCGGGATCGAAGGACAGGCTCACCAGTTGCACCCGCCGCGCCAGGTCGGCGCGGGCAAGGAGCCGTTCGCGCACCGTATTCAGGGTCGCGAAGGCGAGGGGGCAGCCGACCGGGTCGACGCAATAGGTGTACATGAAGGACAGCAGCGTGACCCGGCCGGTGGTGTAGCGCCAGAACGCGCGCTCGCGACCGTCGATGTCCACGACGCGACCCTGCGGCACCTGCTGGATCGGCGGCAGTGCATAGGTGCCGGGCGCCGGCGGAACGAATTGCTGCCGCGGTGCTCCGGAGGTTGGCTCCAGGGACGCCGCGGCGATTGCGCCGGACGTGTGCAGCGCATCGAGCGCGGCAAGCAGGACGCAGGCGACGGCCCGGATGCGCCAGTCGGCCGGCACGCGTTCAGCGCCTCGACAGGCGCGCCTGAGTCGCCGCATCGTGCGCGGCACCTTGTTTCGGCCTGGCGGAAAACTTCATGTGGTGCGCGCGTCCCAGCTGGAGCTTGTAGAAGTCCAGTGCGAACTGCTCGGTGAGTTCCTTGCCGTCCCAGTGGTAGAGCTTCAGGAACTGCTCGTCTGCGGCGTCACGCTTGTCCCAGTTCGCGAGCAGGCTGCTGGTGAAGTAGACCCGTTTGCCGTCCCAGCTCTGGCTGACCATGTTCACCTGGGCGCCGATCACTTTTTCGTAGACTTGCTTCGGCGCTTCGGGATTGGAAATGTCGAAGTAGCGCGTCTTGCCGTCCATGAACGTATTGACCCACAGCCCCTTTGCGTCGGCGGTGATCGAGATGTCGACGGGTAGCGGGATCTTCGCCGGATCGCCGATGTCCGCAACCGTTTTCGCCTGCCATTCGCCGGCGGCGTCCTGCTTGATGAGGACCAGTTTCGAAGTGAGCGCGGCGGCCGTGAGTGCCCAGTTGTCACCGTCGCGCAATGACCAGCGGATCTCCAGTGGGGCGCCCGGCACGCTCATGACCTTCTGCGGCTTCATCGCCTTCAGGTCCCACATCACCATGGTGGCGCCGAAGTGCTTCATGGCCTCGGCATCCTGCACCAGCTTGCCGAAATCCATCATGTAGTTGTTCCAGCCGGTGAAGCTCGACGTCAGCAGCGCGTTCTTCTGCGGGTTGATGCCGATGTCGTATCCGTAACCGTCGGCAGCGACCCCGTTGTGCTCGCCGGTGGGCATCTCGTACCGGGCGACGAATTCACCCTTGTTGTTGTAGACCACCATCCCGGTGCGTCCGCCGTGATCCCGGGTGTTCGACAGGCCCTGGACGAGCATGCGCCCGGGCAGGGCGTAGAAGGTATGTGGCCCGACGAAACCCGTCTTGTCGGCGAAATCGGCAATGGTATTGACCAGCTTCGGTTGCGCCGGGTCGGTGCCGATGTCGAAGACGAAAATCTTGTTGTCGTCTAGCCGGCCTGCCCACAGGTGGCGCCGATCGTCCGTGAAGCCGCCGTGGTGGGCTTCGCCGCGGCCGCCGACCGACAAACTGTGCACCACCTTGGCGTAATCCTTCGAGGCCGGATTGACGTCGACGGTGACGAGCTTGTCGGACTCGTCGCCCAAGCCCTTCACGCCGAGCACCCACACATGGACATAGTCCTCCTGTCCCTTGATCAGCGCCGTGGTGTGCGGCGAGTTGCAGGTCTCGTCCGCACTCGCCGGCAGCGGGGCCGCGAGGGCGCCGAGCACGACGAGGAAAGACAGGCCCGATCGAATGTGCATGTTGATCATCACCGCAAGCCTCCAACAAGTTGTCCGGCCGGGGCTTCGCCGGGCATCTTGCCGGACGGGCCGCGCGGGTCTCCCGCAGTCTGAGCATAGAAGCGGCTGCAGCCGAATTCCACGTCTGACGTACGCGGCGCGCGAGGTGCTGCAGGCGATTTGCTGTAAGTTTCGCAAGACTGCCACCGACCAAGCTCATGTCATCGGTCGCGACTCACTGTTCTGGACGCGCCCTCCCTCATGCCAACACGAACCCCGAGCGCCCGCCCCATGTCCCGATCCCGCCTCCTGCTCCTTGTCGTGCTCATCGCCGCCGTCCTCGCCTTCGTCGGCTTCGACCTCGGCCGCTTCCTCACCCTGGAATTCTTCAAATCGCAGCAATCGGCCATCGAGGCCTGGCGGGCGGCGAACCCTGCACTGTCCGCGGCGGCCTTCTTCCTCGTCTATGTGGCGGTCACCGCCCTTTCCCTGCCCGGGGCCGCAGTGATGACGCTCGCCGTCGGTGCGGTGTTCGGCCTGTGGTGGGGCGTGCTGCTGGTGTCCTTCGCCTCGAGCATCGGCGCCACGCTCGCCTTTCTCGCTTCGCGTTTTCTGTTGCGCGACTGGGTACAGGCCCGCTTCGGCGATCGCCTGAAGTCGATCAACGCCGGCGTGAAGAAGGACGGCGGCTTCTATCTGTTCACGCTGCGCCTGGTGCCGATCTTTCCCTTCTTCGTCATCAACCTGCTGATGGGTCTGACGCCGATGCCGGCTCGCCGCTTCTACTGGGTGAGCCAGCTCGGCATGCTGGCCGGCACCTTCGTTTACGTGAATGCGGGTACGCAGCTCGCACGCATCGACTCGCTCGCCGGCATCCTGTCGCCGGGTCTGATCGGCTCCTTCGTGCTGCTCGGGGTGTTTCCGCTGCTCGCGCGCAAGATCGTCGAGTTCGTGCAGGCGCGCCGCGTCTATTCCGGCTGGAAGAAGCCGGCACGTTTCGACCGCAACCTGGTGGTGATCGGCGCCGGCAGCGCGGGCCTGGTCACGGCGTATATCGCCGCGGCGGTGAGAGCCAAAGTGACCCTGATCGAGAAACACCGCATGGGCGGCGACTGCCTCAACACCGGCTGCGTGCCGTCGAAGGCGCTGATCCGTTCGGCCAAGCGGGTGAAGGAGATCGAACGCGCAGACGAGTTCGGCATTCGCGCCGCCGCACCGGAGGTGGATTTCGCCGCGGTCATGGAGCGGGTGCAGCGCGTGGTCGAGGCGATCGCACCGCACGACTCGGTCGAGCGCTACACCGGGCTGGGCGTCGAGGTCATCCAGGGTACGGCACGCATGGTGTCGCCGTGGGAGGTGGACGTCACCCACGCCGATGGTCGGAGCGAGCGCCTGAATTCCCGCGCCATCGTCATCGCCGCCGGAGCGCGACCCTTTGTGCCACCGATTCCGGGCATCGACGAGGTCGGCTATTTCACTTCGGACAACGTCTGGAGCCTGCGCGAACGGCCCGAGCGGCTGGTCGTGCTCGGCGGCGGGCCGATCGGCTGCGAACTGGCGCAGGCCTTTGCCCGGCTGGGCAGCCGGGTGACGCAGGTCGAGATGCTGCCGCGCCTTATGGTGCGCGAAGATCCCGAGGTGTCGGAACTCGTGCTGCAGCGCTTCGCCGCCGAGGGCATCGACGTGCGCGTCGGCCACAAGGCCACGCGTTTCCTCATCGAGAACGGTGAAAGAACCCTGCTCGCCGAGCACGGGGGCGCCGAGCTGCGGATTCCTTTCGACACACTGCTGGTGGCTGTCGGACGCGTCGCCAACCTCCAGGGCTACGGCCTCGAGGAACTCGGCATTCCGGCCTCACGCACGGTGGAGGTCAACGACTTCCTGCAGACGAAGTTTCCCAACATTTACGCCGCCGGCGATGTTGCCGGCCCGTTCCAGTTCACCCACACCGCTTCGCATCAGGCCTGGTATGCGGCGGTGAATGCCTTGTTCGATCCGCTGAAGAAGTTTCGCGCCGATTATTCGGTGATTCCGTGGGCGACCTTCGTCGAACCGGAAGTGGCACGCGTGGGCCTGAACGTGACCGAGGCAAACGAGCGTGGTATCGAGCACGAGGTGACGGTATACAACATGGACCATCTCGATCGGGCGATCGCCGACGGCGAGGCGCACGGCTTCGTCAAGGTGCTCACCCCACCTGGCAAGGACCGCATCCTGGGGGTGACCATCGTCGGCGAGCACGCTGGCGAACTGATCGCGGAGTACGTGCTGGCGATGAAGCAGGGCATCGGCCTGAACAAGTTGCTCGGCACGATTCACATCTACCCCACCCTGGCCGAGGCCAACAAGCACGCGGCAGGGGCGTGGAAGCGCAACCACGCACCACAGCGGTTGCTGGCCTGGGTGGGTCGCTTTCATGCGTGGCGGCTCGGATGAGGGTTGCCAAACGACGGGCACCGCGGGGCAGGGGCGCATGAGCCCGGGCGTGTCGATCGTCGTGCCGGTGCTCGACGAGGCCGCAGGCATCGAGGCCTGCCTGGCGCGCCTGAGCGGGCTGCGCGCGGCAGGCGCGGAGGTGATCGTCGTCGACGGCGGCAGCGCCGACCGCACGGCGGAGCTTGCACGGCCGCTCGCCGACCGCGTCTTGCCCGCCCCGCGCGGGCGCGCGGCGCAGATGAACGCCGGAGCGGCGGTGGCACGGGGCGAGGTGCTGCTGTTCCTGCATGCCGACACCAGGCTGCCGGCGGCGGCGACGGATGCGATCGGCCAGGCCGTCGC
>JBFGZP010000183.1:0-7146 GCA_041586695.1 Thauera sp. | reverse complement strand
TTGCTCATGATTCTCGACATCGACCTCGTTTCCGACTTCGTCTGCCCGTGGTGCTTTCTCGGCAAGGTTCGCCTCGATCACGCGATCTCCGAACTCAAGAGCAGCCGGCCGGACATCAGCGTGCGGGTGAATTGGCTGCCCTTTTTCCTCAACCCCGACACCCCGCCCAAGGGCGAACCCTATCGCGCCTTCCTCGAAGCCAAGTTCGGCGGCCGCACGCAGGCGGACGCCGTGCTCGCGCGCGTGGCCGATGCCGCCGAGCCGGACGGCCTCGCGTACGCCTTCGATCGCATCGTCACCCGCCCCAACACGCTGAAAGCGCACCGCCTCGCCTATCGCGCACAGTCGCTGGGCCAGACCCAGGCGCACATCCATGCCCTCACCGGCGCGCTGTTCGCCGCGCACTTCCAGGAGGGCCGGGACATCGGCGACAGCGCGACGCTGGCCGACATCGCCGCCGCCTGCGGCGACGACCGCGCCGAGACGCTGGAATATCTCGCCAGCCCTGCCGACGGCGCCAAGGTGCAGCGCATGGCCGAGGGCATCCGCAAGCAGGGCATCGAGGGCGTACCGTTCTACATTCTCAACCGCAAGCTTGCGGTGTCGGGCGCGCAGTCGGCGGCCGTGCTGGGTGCGGCCGTCCTGCAGTCGCTCGAGACCGGCAAGCCTTCCTGAGACGCGCGGCAAGACCAGACAAGCCATGCACGACGCCCCTCCCGGCACTCCGCGGACGCGCCGCCATTCGCTGGCCATCATCGGCGCTGGCGCGCTCGGGCTGAGCTTCGCCACCCGCCTCGCCCGCGGCCGACCGATCGCGCTGATCGCCCGCGACTCGGCGCGCGCGCAAATCCTGCGCGACGGCGTGCAGGTCGGCGAGGCGCTCTTTCGCGCCGAAGCCTACGGCCCGCAGGAAGCGCCGCTGGCCGACTGGGTGATCATCCTGGTGAAGGCCGGCGACACGGTCGCCGCCGCGCGCACGGCCGCGGCGATGCAGCCGCGAGGCGTGCTTTCGCTGCAGAACGGCGTCGTCGAGGAGGCGCTGCGCGCGGCCCTGAATGAGGCCGGATGCACCGCGGCGGTCGCCCAGGGCGTCACGACCGAAGGAGCCTACCGCGACGGCGACCGGGTCGTCCCCGGCGGCGGCGGTGAGACTTTGCTGCCCGCCGGCTTCGAGGCCGTGCTCGAGGCGCTGCAGGCTGCAGGCTTCGGCGCCCGCATCGAGCCCGACATCCGCGCCGCGCGCCTGGCCAAGCTGCTGGTGAACCTGGCCATCAACCCGCTCGCGGCCCTGTTCCGCGTCACCAACGGCAGCCTGCTCGAAGCACCGCATCGCGTGTGGCTGGAGGCCCTGGTGCGCGAAGCCTGGCCGGTACTGCACGCCGAAGGCCTGGCCCTGGCCGAGGACGAAGCCCTCGCTCGCGTTCGCGCCGTGGCCACCGCCACCGCGCGCAATCGCGCCAGCATGCTGCAGGACGTCCTCGCCGGCCGACGCACCGAGCTCGACGCGCTGACCGGCGCATTCCTCGCCATGGCGGCGCGACACGAGGCAGCCGTGCCGACTCATCAGGCGGTGTTGCAGCTCCTGCGCCTGGTCGAGGACGCCTTGGGGCCGGCCCCGGGCGCGCCGCGCTGACGACGACCACTCACCACGGCAGCGCCGTCCCACGGTAGTCGAAGAATCCGCCGGACGCGTCGGCGCCGAGCCCGTCGATCACCTCGAGCAGCCGCGCCGCCGCCTGCCCGGGCGGCTGCACTGTCAGCCCCGCCTTGGCGAAGGGCGCCGACAGGGCCGTATCCACAGTGCCCGGGTGCAGGGCGATGCAGATCGCCTGGGGTTTGCTGCGCGCGAGTTCGACCGCGGCGGTGCGCACGAACTGGTTGAGCGCGGCCTTCGACGCCCGATAGCTGTACCAGCCGCCGAGCCGGTTGTCGCCGATGCTCCCGACCTTCGCCGACAGCGTGGCGAACACCGCCTTGCCCTCGCGCGGCAACAGCGGGAGCAGGTGCTTCATCAGCAAGGCGGGGCCGATGGCGTTGATGGCGAAGGCCTTCGCCATGTGATTGGGGTCGAGCTGGCGCCAGCTTTTTTCCGGCGCGAAGCCGCGGTCATGCAGGAAGCCGGTGGCGTCGATGACCAGCCGAAGCGGCGCATCGAGGCCGCCGAGGTATTGTGCTGCCGCGGCAATGCTGGCCTCGTCGCCGAGCTCGAGCGCGGGCGTGCTCGACCGACCGAGGCCGAGTACCTGTGAGAAGGCGGGATCCACGCGCAGCCCGGCGAGCAGCGCCGCGCCGATACCGCCCGCGGCGCCGATCACGACGGCGACACCCCCGGCCGGGAAAGACTGCAGCGACTTCATCGCAGCGCTCCCGCCCGCGCCGGCGAGGGAAGTCCACGCCCTTTCCGGCGATGGCAAAGACACTCGGCCGGCGGCCGCTTGGCAGTCGTCCCTCCGCCGAGGCGATGAAGAAAATGATGGGCAGATGGGTCGGGAAGTGGCAGCATCATGGCAAGTTCCTCGGGCAAGGCAGGTCGGCCAGCGCATGAACCTGGATCAAAGCGTCCACCTGCAGCAGCGCATTCGCCTATTTGCGGTCATGGGCATTCTCGTCACCGGTCTCCTCGTCGCTATCGCGACCGCGTTTCCGATCTATCGCCACGCGCACCAGCTGATGGTGATCTCGCTCACGGACAGTGCCCGCGGCCAGGCTCAGGCAGTGGGCCAGTTTCTTGCGAAGGCCACCGAGGTCGGCCGCCAGATCGCCAGCCGCAGCGGCGTGCGTGACAAGCTCGAAGAATACAACGGCCTGCAGATCGGCCTGTCCGAACTGGTGCTGTTTTCTACCCCACGCATTCGCGACGCGCTCAACCAGAACGACCATATCGCCGGACTGGTGAGGCTCGACAGGAATCGAAAGCCGGTGCTCGAGCTCGGCACGTCGCTGCTCCCGGTGGACCATGCTCTGCCCGACGATCCTCTGAGCGTCCGGCGCACCGGTCCGCTGCAGACGCCGACCGGATTGTGCCTGCTCGTGAGCGTGCCGATCATGTCCCGCGACGGAGCCCTCGTCGGCACCGACGTGCTCGGTTTCGACTTTTCACCGCTGCTACAACTGCTCGCCGAAAAGGCCGGGCCGAGCCCCTCGGCGCGCCAGCTGCTCTACAACCGCGAGAGCGATACCCTCGTCGAGGTCGCCCACGAGGGCGGCCCGGCCCGAATTCTCACCGCCGCAAGCGACCGCCCCGCCTTCCTGTTGCGCGCGGCCGCGGGCGAGGCCGGGCGCTTGCGCAGTGCCGTCGGCGATGCCGATGAGATGGTGTTCTTCACCCCCGTCACCGACGCGCCCGGCTGGGCCTTCGCCTCCATCACCCCGGCGCGGGAGTTCGATCTGCCGGTGTGGTCGCGGCTGTTCATTCCGCTGCTGACGATCATGTTGCTCGTCCTCGCAGGCGCCGTGCTCACCGCGCGCGCCATTCGGCCGATGGCGGAGAAGGTCCTGCAGCAGTCGCGTCTGCTCGTCGAGCTGGGAGAAAACCGGCAGCTGGCGGCGAGCGTGTTCGAGGGCAGCCCCCAGGCCGTGCTGATCATGGATGCGCAGCACCGCATCATCGACGCCAACCGGGCCTGCACCGCAATTACCGGCTACACGGTCGAGGAACTGCGCGGCAGAAGCCCGTGCGAAGCCATGTGCTGCGGGGCCGACAAGCAGTCGCGTTGTCTCGAGCTGTGGCACGAGGCCGAGCGCGAGGACGGATGGCAGGGCGACACCCAACTGACGCGCCGATCGGGCGAGCCCTTTCCCGCCTGGCAGAGCATCACCCCGGTACGCGACGACGACGGCGCGGTGCGCCACTACATCGTCATGTTCTCAGACGTCAGCGACAAGCAGCGCGCCGACGAGCAGATCCGCCACCTCGCCCATCACGACGCCCTCACAAACCTGCCGAATCGTGCCCTGCTCGACGACCGCCTCGGCCAGGGCATGGAGCGCGCGCGCCGCAGCGGGCAGCAACTCGCGCTGCTGTTCATCGACCTCGACCGCTTCAAGCACGTCAATGACAGCCTGGGCCACCCGGTCGGCGACCGCTTGCTGAAGGTGGTCGCGCAGCGCTTCAACGGCGCCATGCGGGACCAGGACACGCTCGCCCGCCAGGGCGGCGACGAATTCGTGGTCATCCTCGAAGCGCTCGGCGGGCGCGGCGACGCGGCGCTGGTGGCCGACAAGCTGCTCGCGACCCTGGAGGCACCGGTGGTCTTCGACAAGCACGAGATCTTCGTCGGCGCCAGCCTCGGCATCAGCGTGTTTCCGGACGACGGCGACACCATCGAGGCCTTGATGCGCTGCGCGGACTCGGCCATGTACCAGGCCAAGGAGGCCGGTCGCAACACGTACCGCTTCTATGCCAGCGAAGCAACCGGCTTGAGCCGCGAGCGCTTCGAGCTCGAGCGCGGTCTGCGCCGTGCGCTCGAGCGCGGCGAACTGAGCCTGCACTATCAAGCGCAGGCCGACTGCGCGGACGGTCGTCTCACCGGGGTCGAGGCGCTGCTGCGCTGGCGGCATCCGGAACGCGGCTTGGTGCCGCCCGACATCTTCATCCCGCTCGCCGAAGAGATCGGCCTCATCGGCAAGATCGGCCAGTGGGTGCTACGAACGGCTTGCGCGCAGGCGCGCAGCTGGGAAGAAGCCGGCCATCCCTTGCGGGTGGCGGTCAATCTCTCCGGTCAGCAGATCTCGCGCGACGGCCTCGTCGACATCGTGCGAAGCGCATTGGCCGAGTCGGGGCTCTCACCCGGGCTGCTCGAACTCGAGATCACCGAAGGTCATATCCTGCAGCGCGTCGAGCACTGCATCGACACCTTGCACCAGCTCGCCGCGCTCGACGTCACGCTGGCGATCGACGACTTCGGCACCGGCTACTCGTCGCTGAGCTACCTGAAACGGTTGCCGGTGCACCGCCTCAAGATCGACCGCAGCTTCGTCGAGGGCATCCCGCACGACCACGACGACGTTGCGATCGTCGCCACCATCCTGTCGATGGCCGACAACCTCGGCATGGCGGTCATCGCCGAGGGGGTGGAGACGCAGATCCAGCTCGAGCACCTGCGTGGCCTGCACTGCAGCGAGTACCAGGGCTACCTGCTCGGCCGCCCGATGCCCGCGCCGGAGCTGGAGGCCTGGATGGGCCGGGCGCCCTCCTAGCAACTGCGCCGGCATCGGCTGCCAGCCGGCGGCGGGCACTCGGCCGGCGCGCATCCGGTACCATGCTGCGCTCGGACTCGGGAGCGATGAACATGGAAGTCACCACCCTCAGGATCACTGACATGAAGGACGAGCATTGCCTGCGGCTCGTCATGAACGCGATACAGGATCTGCCCGGAATCGGCCACATCGAGCTGTCGCTCGAGACCGGTGAGGCCAGCATCGAGCACGGGCGTTTCGTGTCGGCCGCCGACATTCATCAGGCAATCGAGGACGCCGGCTTCGGCACCGCCTAGCGTCGCGCGAACCCGGCGCACGCAGGGCGGGCCCGAATGCGACAAGAGCACACCCGAGGGCGTGCTCTTGCGTTCGCTCGGCCGCCCGGTGAGCGGCGGATGCCGGCCACCGGGTCCGGCCTGCGGACTTCAGGCTGCGCTGCCCATGCCCACGACAGCAGCCGAGGCGGTCTTGGTCATCGTATGGGCCGCCGCCGAGGTCACGGAACCGAGGCTGGCCTGAGCCGCCTCGCCGAGCTGCCGGGCAATCTGATTCGCGTTCGCATAGGCCGACTTCGCGTTCGACAGCGAGGTCTTCAGCGCTACCACTGCAAGGTCGGACCCCGCGGGTGCGTCCTTGAGCATGCCATCGACCAGTGCTTCGACGTTGCGCGAGACCGCGAGCGCCTCCGCTTCGTGGATGCGGACGAGTTCGGCCTGGGTCTGACGGGCAATGCCTTCGAACTTGCGCAGGTAGGCAATCGCTTTTTCCGCGCCCGGTGTCACGACGCCGAGCTGCAGCGCAAGCGCGGCCTTCGGGCTCTTGGCCGCGGCGAGGGCGCCGACATGGGCGACGCTGTCGTCGTACCACGCACGCAGCGTGACCAGATTGAGCGTGGAGAGATTCTGGGTGGCGGCAGCTAGGCAATCGGCCACGGCGGCGAACGACTTCAGGCTGGCAGCGAGGCTGGCCGTATTGGCGGCTGCGAACTTCTCGGGTGCGAAATTCATGATGTAGTCCTCCGTTGAGTTGGGCGGTAGATCCTTGGCTATGACTCTATGGTGCACTGCACCATTAAACATTGCAAGGCGCATGTTGCCGCGCGCCAACACCTCCCTGCAGGCTCACTTTGCGTGGGAAGAGCGCTATTCGGCACGGACTCGGGGGCCTGAAATGGACTTCCCGCGCAAAGGCGTTTATCCTAGCGCCCCTTGCGTCGAAGCCTTTTTCTACGCATCTCCGCGCGCCCGTAGCTCAGCTGGATAGAGTACTGCCCTCCGAAGGCAGGGGTCGGACGTTCGAATCGTCTCGGGCGCGCCATTACATGACGGAACTGGGCACTTCTGCGGAAGTGCCCAGTTTCATTTCCGGGCCTGCCGACGCCTGTATGGTTTGGCCTCGGCGTGCGAGGAATTCGCCGCCGACGGTACATCGGTACGTGTCGAGTTCGCGCGCTGCCTGGTCGGACACTTGCTGCAATCCGATGCATCCACCGCTTGAACCAGAATCGAATAACTGCCCTTCAGCATCAGACAACTCCGGACGGCTGCTTCTCAACTCGCGGAGCGCGAACAATCGAGCCCTTACGACGGTAGGGCCAAGTGGTAGCGGACGGTGACCTTGCGCACAACGCGTGCCGAAGCGGCCAGCGAGCCACCCGGTCACTCTTGCGGTTGATCTAGCCACGACTGGTAAGCCTCACTGGACGAAGCGGACACCTTGACCCGCGCCATGTGCAGTTTTCTGTAGCTGTCGATTAGGCGCTGGTGCCTGTCGAGCCCTTCCAGTTTCATGCTCGTTGGCGTCAAGCCGAAGAACCGCACGCTGCCGCTCACTGACCCCATCACCGCGTCCATCCGCGTGTCGCCAAACATCCGGCGGAAATTGACTGCGTAATCGTCGAGTTCGAGGTCGTCATCCAGCAGCACCTCTAGCACCACATTCAAGGCA
>JBFGZP010000182.1:0-7152 GCA_041586695.1 Thauera sp. | reverse complement strand
CGCGGCGAGCAGGCGATTCGACAGCTCGACGATGGCAATCTGGCCGACGCGGCTGCGCCATTGCGAGACGGCGAAAACCGTCGCTAGTGGGCTGGATCCCGTGACTTGAACGCATCCACGTCGTCGCGACCGCCCGATCCCACCCCTTTCCGAGCACCAGGGCGACTGCAATCCCGGTGCGGCGATGCGGACCGAGGAAATTCCGTGGGCAACGCCGGACATGCCGGTGACGGATTTCCTCGGCAACAGAGCGAGCTTCACGACCGCCATCGGCTGCAGAATGGCACTCCATTGCCAGCAAACGGCTGCGGGATCAAACTTCCCATGGTCAGAAATGCCCGTGACGACTTACAAACAGGAGTGAACATGCTCAACCGCCTTTGCGTCGCCGCAGTTTCGCTATTCACCGTCAGCCTCGCCTTCGCGCAGGACACCCCCGCGTCGCGCCTGGACATCGTGCAGAAGGAGGGCAAGATCCGCGTCTGCTCGCCGGGCGACTACAAGCCGTTCAGCCTGCAGCGGCCGGATGGTGGTTTCGAGGGCCTGGATGTCGACCTCGTGACCTCGGCGGCCAAGGCCCTGGGCGTCGAAGCCGAGTTCGTGAAGTCGAGCTGGAAGACGTTGATGAGCGATTTCACCGAAAAATGCGACGTCGCCGTCGGCGGCATCTCGGTCACCCTCGAGCGCCAGAAGACCGCCTTCTTCACCTCGCCGTACATGGTCAATGGCAAGGCGCCGATCACCAAGTGCGAGAACGTCTCCAGGTTTCAGACCGTGGCCGACATCGACAAACCGGACGTGACGGTAATCGAGAACCCGGGCGGCAGCAACGAGCGCTTCGCGCGTGCGAACTTCAAGCAGGCGAAGATCGTCATCTTCGACGACAACACGACCATCTTCGACGAGATCCTGAAGGGCAACGCCGACGTGATGATCTCCGAGTCGGTCGAGACCATCGTGCAGCAGAAATTGCGCCCCGGATTGTGCGCCGTGAACCCGGACAAGCCGCTGCAGTATGGCGAGATGGCCTGGCTGCTTCCGCGCGGCGATGGGGTCTTCAAGGCCTGGTTCGACCAATGGCTGCACCTTTCGAAGGCGACGGGCGAATACGACAGGATCGTCGCACCCTGGCTCAAGTAAGCCGCGGGCCCGACCACCATGCTCGCGCCGTGCGCCGTCCCGCACGGCAAGAGGCAAGTCCTCCTCGGGTCCCGGTCTTCGGACCGGTGGTCGGATCGCGCTTCCAGCACTGGTCCGGGAGGTCCATGCTCGTAACGCATGCTCTCCAGGACGCCCCCGACATGATGCCGACCTCGACCACGCGCCCCCTGCTCACGGCCCTCGCCGTGGCGCTCGCCGCCGCCCTGCCCGCTTCGGCCCAGACCCCGCGCAACCTCACCCTCGCCGTCAGCGAGGGCACCTCGGGCGGCATCGACGCCGCCACCGCGCGCAAGAAGTACGCGCCGATGGCCGAGCGTTTGTCGGCCGCGCTCGGCGCGCAGGTCAGCGTCCTGTTCGTGCGCGAGTTCGCCGCGCTCGAGCAGGGCATGAAGGACAAGCGTTTCGACTTCGTCGTCGCCCGTCCGTCCGATTACCCGGCGCGCGGCCTTCGCGACTACAACTACCAGTTCGTCGCCACCGCCCAGCCCGATGGCCACTGCATGCTCGCGGTGACCGGCGATTCCCCGCTGCGAAACGTGAAGGACCTGCGCGGCAAGGTCTTCGTCCTGCCCGAGCAGGTCGCCTACATGACGCGCTTCTGCCGCGCGGAACTGCGCGACCAGGGCATCGACCTCGACCAGGAGCACGTGTTCTACGTGCGCGAGCAGGGCGCGATCCCGTTCGGTCTCGAGAACAGGATCGCCGACGTCGGCGGCCTGGCCTCGTATTCCGGGGCGATCCAGCAGTGGCGCGAAAAGGACCAGCGCGTACTGCACAAGTCGGTGAGCCAGCCCTACATGCCGGTCGTGGCCTCGCCGGCGCTGTCGACAGACGACATCGCCAGGGCGCAGCGGGCACTGACGACGCTGGGCGCCGACGAGGCCGGCCGCAGCTTCCTGAAACAACTCCGCATCGACGGCTTCACTGCCGACGGCGAAGAGCGGCTGCGCAAGCTGCTGGCCTGGCTCGGGGTCTGATCGCGGCCGGGTGCCACCCGCGCAGAGCGGGCACCGCCGGACTGTCGAGGCGAAGCTGCATGCCGCTTCGGTAGCCGCGGCAATTGCCCCGCCCCCTGTGGCCTGCCACAATTAGGCCCTCGATCCGCGTGCTCAACGGCCCGGACCCACGATTTCCAATCCGAACCGACAAGCACACCATGTCCGAGCAGAACGCCCAAGCCGCCCCCCAGGACGAGAACCACCTCATCGCCGAGCGCCGCGAAAAGCTGGCGCAATGGCGCGCGACGGGTCGTGCCTTCCCGAATGACTTCTCGCGCGAGAACACCGCCGGCAAGCTCGACGAGCTCTATGGCGACAAGCAGCCCGACGCCCTCGAAGCCACGCCGGTGGAAGTGAAGGTGGCCGGCCGCATCATGCTCAAGCGCGTCATGGGCAAGGCGAGCTTCATCACCATCCAGGACCTGTCGGGGCGCATCCAGCTCTACGTGCAGCGCGACGGCGTGGGCGAAGAGGTATATGCCGACTTCAAGCACTGGGATATCGGCGACATCGTCGGCTGCGTGGGCACCTTGTTCAAGACCAGGACCGGCGAACTCACCGTCAAGGCCAGCGAGATCCGCCTGCTCACCAAGAGCCTGCGCCCGCTGCCCGACAAGTTCCACGGCCTCACCGACGTCGAGCAGAAGTACCGCCAGCGCTATGTCGACATGATCATGAGCGAGCAGACGCGCTTCACCTTCGTCGCGCGCAGCCGCGTGGTGCAGTCGATCCGCAACTACATGACCGGCCACGGTTTCCTCGAGGTCGAGACGCCGATGATGCACCCGATCCCGGGTGGCGCCGCGGCCAAGCCCTTCACCACCCACCACAATGCGCTCGACATGGAGCTGTTCCTGCGCATCGCGCCCGAGCTGTACCTGAAGCGCCTGGTGGTCGGCGGCTTCGAGAAGGTGTTCGAGGTCAATCGCAATTTCCGCAACGAAGGCCTGTCGCCGCGCCACAACCCCGAATTCACCATGATGGAGTTCTACGAGGCCTATGCGGACTACCGCAGCCTGATGAACTTCACCGAGGGCCTGATCCGCCAGTCCGCGCGCGAGGCGCTGGGCACCGAGACCTTCGTGTACCAGGGCCGCGAGCTGGATCTTTCCAAGCCGTTTACGCGCCTGACCATCACCGAGGCGATCCACAAGTATCACCCCGGCTACACCATGGAGCAGCTCGGCGATGCCGACTGGATCCGCGCCAAGCTCGCCGACATGAAGGTCGAGGTGCGCGCGGGCTCCGGCCTGGGCACGCTGCAGCTGGTGCTGTTCGAGGAAACGACCGAAGCCGAGCTGTGGGAGCCGACCTACATCATCGACTACCCGGCCGAAGTCAGCCCCCTCGCACGCCGCAACGACAGCAATCCGGACATCACCGAACGCTTCGAACTGTTCATCGTCGGCCGCGAGATCGCCAACGGCTTCTCCGAGCTCAACGACCCGGAAGACCAGGCCGAGCGCTTCATGGAGCAGATGAGGGCGAAGGAAGCGGGCGACGAGGAGGCGATGTACTACGACGCCGACTTCATACGCGCGCTCGAATTCGGCCTGCCGCCGACCGGCGGCTGCGGCATCGGCATCGACCGCCTGGTGATGCTGCTGACCGACGCACCGTCGATCCGCGACGTGATCCTGTTCCCGCAGATGCGCGGCGAGTGATTGCCGGCGCGGCCGGGCCCGCCTCGCCCCGGACCGCGGCCCGCGCAACGTGAAATGAGTACGTCCGCCGACAGGCGCGACGCGCATCCCCCGCTGACCCACCGCTCGGTGCTCTCGATCGCCGTGCCGGTGATGCTCTCGAACGTTTCGACGCCGCTGATCGGCGTGGTCGATACCGCCGTGGTCGGCCGCATCCCGGACCCGGCCCAGATAGGCGCGGTGGCGCTCGCCTCGCTGGTGTTCACCTTCGTGTTCTGGGCCTTCGGCTTCCTGCGCATGGGCACGACCGGGCTCACCGCCCAGGCGCTGGGGTCGCACGACGACGACGAACTGCTCGCCTGCCTCGGGCGCTCGATGCTGATAGCGCTCGGCGTCGGCATCGGCCTGATAGCGCTGCAGTGGCCGATCCGCGAAGCCGCGTTCGCCCTGCTCGACGGCGGGCCACGGGTCGAGCCGCTCGCGCGCGACTACTTCGACATCCGCATCTGGGCGGCGCCGGCCACGCTCGCCAACTACGCCCTGCTCGGCTGGTTCATCGGCCTCGGGCGCACCGATATCGGCCTCGTCCTGCAACTCGTCCTGAACCTCACCAATATGGCGCTGGACGTCCTGTTCGTGATCGGCTTCGGCTGGGGCGTCAGCGGCGTGGCGCTGGGCACGCTGGCCGCCGAATTGGTCGCCGCCGGTGTCGGACTGCTGATCGCCTCCTACTTCATGCGCGATCGTGGGGGACACTGGTCGCTCGAGCGCATGCTGCGGGGAGATCGCCTGCGGCGCACGATCGCAGTCAATCGCGACATCATGATCCGCTCGCTCGCGCTGATCTTCGTGTTCCTGTGGTTCGTCGCGCGGGGGGCGAAACAGGGCGAGGTCATCCTCGCCGCCAACGCGGTGCTGATGCATTTCGTCTCGGTCAGCGCATTCTTTCTCGACGGCCTCGCCTTCGCCGCCGAAGCCCTGGTCGGCCGCGCCGTCGGCGCCGGGCGGCGGGCGGCCTTCAGCGCCGCGGCTTTCATCACCACCGTGTGGGCCGCCGCCGCGGCAGTGCTGTTGTCGATCGTGCTTGCCCTCGCCGGCCCCGTCATCATCGACCTGCTGACCGTCGACGTTGCCACGCGCGCCGCCGCCCGTCTCTACATGCCCTGGGCCGCCGCCGCGCCCCTGCTCGGCGTGTGGGCGTTCCAGCTCGACGGCATCTTCATCGGCGCGACGCGCACGGCGGACATGCGCACGGCGATGCTCGCCTCGCTCGCGATCTTCCTCGCCGCCTGGTGGGCGTTGCAGCCGCTGGGCAATCACGGGCTATGGGCGGCGTTGTACGTAAGCTATCTGGCGCGCATCGCGACCCTGCTGCGCTATTACCCGGCACTACTGCGATCGGTCGAGGCGCAGGCCTGAACACGCCCTGCGGCACTCAGGGTGCCCGGGCGGGCTCATGCTCCGGCAGGCCGATGCGCCCCACCCCGGGCAGCTTCAGCGCCGGTGGCCAGAAGTCGATCCCGGCGCTGAGGCCGAGCACGTTGAGCTCGATCCCTTCCTCGCGCGCCAGCATCACGCCGAACAGTCCCCCCAGCGAAAACTGCACGCCTGAACCGCTCGGCGCGCTCGCGAACACCCCGCCGTCGGGCAGGAAGTCCTTGCCGATGGCGGTGGGCGGCAGGTCGACGCTCAGTTCGGGCACGGCACGCGCCAGGTGGGCGGTGAAGGTGTTGCTGTTGGGACCTGGCCAGATCCGATACTCGTGGTTGTAGGGGTAGCGCGCGGCCGCTGCATGCAGGCGTGCGATCAAGGCATCCACCTCGTCGCCGCCGCGCAACTCGCGCAGGAGCGTCGGTCGCGAGCCGAACCAGTAGCCATCCGGCACGCCGTTGCGCACCCTCACCGCCTCGCCGCCGCGACCGACACCGAAGCCCATGACCTCGAGGCGCGTATATGCCCCTGCGCCCTGCGGTTTCACGGCGAACCAGGTATGCACGCCGAGTGCCCCGCGCCAGCGCACGGCGCGGGCCGAGTACACCTGGATGACCGCATCCCGCGTGAACGCGGGGTCGGGCGCCTGGCCACTGCTGTCGCGACGAGCCGTTCGCCAGTCGAAAGGCTGCGCGCCGTCGGCAAAGTGCGCGGCCAGCGCAAGACCCAGCGGCACGAAGAACACCAGCATCACGGCCGCGAGGCCGCGCCGAATCGGTCGTCTGCCGCCGCGCGCAGGGGGTTTCATCCTCGCCGATCCCTCATCTATTCTTCTTCCATTCAAGATTGCTGCGCCTCCTTGGGCAAGTGCGCCGCGTGGCGCAGACTCGCCCACACCGACACCGCGAGGATGGCGGCGACCACGCCCAGCGAGACGCCGACCGGGATCTTCACCCATTCGACGATCAGCATCTTGGTGCCGATGAAGACGAGGATCGCCGCCAGGCCGTACTTCAGCAGGGAGAAACGGTCACCGAGGTCCGCGAGCAGGAAGTACATCGCGCGCAGGCCGAGGATGGCGAACAGGTTCGAGGTGAGCACGATGAAGGGGTCGGTGGTGATTGCGAAGATCGCCGGGATGCTGTCGACGGCGAAGATCACATCGGAGATCTCGACCAAAACGAGGGCGAGGAACAGCGGGGTCATGAAGCGCACGCCATTGCGCATGACGAAGAAACGCTCGCCCTCCAGGCTTTCGGTGACCGGGTAGTGGCCCCGGATCCAGCGGATCAGCGGATTCTTCTCCAGGTCCGGGTCGTGCCCGGCGAACCACACCATCTTGATGCCGGTGGCGATCAGGAAGGCGCCGAAAAGGTACAGGATCCAGTGAAACTCGGCGATGAGCCAGCTGCCGCTGAAGATCATCACGGTACGCAACGCGATCGCACCGACGATGCCATACAAGAGCACCCGCCGCTGCAACTCCAGCGGCACGGCGAAGAAGCCGAAGATCAGCATCCAGACGAAGACGTTGTCGACCGCGAGCGATTTCTCCACCAGATAGCCGGTCAGGAAGGCGATCGCCTTTTCGTTGGCGACGACGCGACCCACGCTGCCGTCCAGATACCACCACAGGCCAACGTTGAACAGCAGCGCCACCGACACCCAGGCCACCGACCAGCCTGCGGCCTCCTTCAGTGACACCCGGTGCTGTTTCCCGCCGTTGAACACCAGCAGGTCCAGGGCAAGCATGACCACCACGATGGCGGCGAACGCCACCCACATCCACCAAGTACCGATCGATTCCACAATGAGCTCCGAGGAGTAAACGAAAAAACGGCCTGTCCCCGAAAGGCACAGACCGCTTGGTTGCTTCGCGCATGCGGACCTTGCCCTCGGGCAAGGTCTCGCTTGCAACT
>JBFGZP010000181.1:0-7160 GCA_041586695.1 Thauera sp. | reverse complement strand
CTGGCATGGACGCTCGAGAACCTTGTCGAGGGCAAGGTCGTGAATCGCATCCAGGTGCCCGAGCACGAGGCCGAACTCGCCCGCGTGGCACTGGAACGCATGCTGGAAGTGTCCTGATCCAGTGTTTTCCCTGCACCGCCGGAGCCCGATTCGGCCATGACCCTGCGCATCTGCACCTACAACATCCATAAGGGCTTCTCGCAGTTCAACCGCCGCATGATGGTGCACGAGCTGCGTGACCGCCTGCGCAGCCTCGACGTCGATCTGATCTTCCTGCAGGAGGTGCAGGGCCTGCATCTGCTGCACCCGGCGCGGCACGCCGACTGGCCCTCGCAGCCGCAGCACGAGTTCCTCGCCGAGGACCGCTGGCTGCAGACCGCCTATGGCGGCAACGCGGTGTACGACCACGGCCACCACGGCAACGCCATCCTGAGCCGTCATTCCATCCTGTCCACGGACAACCAGGACGTCTCCGACCATCGCTTCGAGCGTCGCGGCCTGCTGCATTGCGAGATCTCGCTGCCGGCATTCGACGTGCCGGTGCATTGCGTATGCGTGCACCTCGGCCTGATGGCGGGCAGCCGGCGCCGCCAGATGGAGGCGCTGGCCGAACGCATGGAGCGCCTCGCCCCCGACGACTCGCCGCTGATCATCGCCGGCGACTTCAACGACTGGCGCAATCGTGCCGACGACCTGCTCGGGCGCCGGCTCGGTCTGGTGGAGGCCTTCTGGGGCGGGCGGGGCCGGCCGGCACGCAGTTATCCGAGCGTGCTGCCGTTCTTCCGTCTGGACCGCATCTACGTGCGCGGATTCCGCGTGAGCCGGGCACAGGTGCACTACGGCGCGCCCTGGGCCAACATCTCCGACCACGCCGCGCTCACGGCGGATCTCGAGCCCGCGGTGTGACCGTAATGGTGAGCGGCAATGCGCTGGCATTGCTGGAGAACGGCCAGCAGTATTTCCCCATGCTGGAAGCCTCGATCGACGGCGCCGAGCGCGAGATCTTCGTGCAGAGCTACATCTTCAATGACGACGATGTCGGCCGGCGTATCGCCGCGGCCCTGGGCCGGGCGGCGCACCGCGGGGTGGCGGTGCGCGTGCTGGTCGACGGTTTCGGCGCCCGCGACTTCGTCGCTGCAATGATGCCCGGTCTGGTGTCGGACGGCGTGCAGGTGCTGATCTACCGCCGCGAGCTGCGCCTGCTGTCGCTGCGCCGCCACCGGCTGCGCCGGCTGCACTGCAAGGTGGTGGTCGTCGATGGGCGCGAGGCCTTCGTCGGCGGGATCAACATCACCGACGACTTCGAGCGCGGCGGCCCCTCGCATCCCCGTTACGACTACGCGGTGCGCGTCGAGGGGCCGGTGCTGGAGTCGATCGTCGCGTCCGTGTACCGCGTCTGGCGGCTGGTGGGCTGGGCGAGTTTCCGGCGGCGGCTGCGCGAGCCCGTGCTGGCGCCACCGCGCACCGACCCCGTGGGCACGGTCTCCGCGGCCTACGTCATTCGCGACAGCATCCGCCATCGTCGCGACATCGAGGACGCCTATCTCGAGGCGATCGCCGACGCACGCTGCGAGATCGTCATCGCCAACGCCTACTTCTTCCCCGGCCGGCGCTTTCGCCAGGCCCTGCGCCAAGCCACCGAGCGCGGCGTCGAGGTGATCCTGCTGCTGCAGGGGCTGGCCGATCATCCGGTGCAGCAGTACGCGACGCGGGCGCTCTATCCTTTCCTGCTCGGCGCCGGCATCCGACTGTTCGAGTATCACCGCAGCGTGCTGCACGCCAAGGTGGCGGTCGTCGATGACCGCTGGGCAACGGTGGGTTCGAGCAACATCGACGCCTTCAGCCTGTTGCTCGCGCGCGAGGCCAACATCGTGGTCGAGGACAGCGGATTCGCCAGCCAGTTGCGCGCCAGCCTTGGCGCCGCCATGCGCGACGGCGCGCGCGAGCTTCGGCACGCCGACTGGCAGCGCCTGCCGCTGCTGCGTCGCGGCCTGAGCTGGCTCGCATATCAGGCGGTGCGCCTGGCGATCGGCATCGCAGGCTACGGCGGCCGGCACTAGGCGGGCAGCGCGGCCGCGTGCGTCCGGGCGATGGCCGCGTGCGCGCGGCCGCCCGGCGCTGCGAGTTACTCAGGCCATCAGCAGACGCCGGTGCTCGATCTTGATGCAGTGATCCATGACCACTTCCAGCCCCGCCAACTGCGCGCGGGTCGCGGCCTCGGGCGCGATCACGCCCAGTTGCAGCCACAGGCAGCGCGCGCCGATCGCGATCGCATCCTCGGCCACGTGCATCACTTCCGACGTGCGGCGAAACACGTCCACGATGTCGATAGCAAGCGGCACGTCGCGCAGGCTCGGGTAGCACTTCTCGCCCAGGATCTCGCCGCAGGCCGGATTGACCGGCACGATGGTGTAGCCCTGCGCCTGCAGATAGCGCGCGACGTCGTGGCTCGGGCGTGCCGGATCGGGCGACAGGCCGACCACCGCGATCGTATGGCTCTGTTGCAGGATCCGGCGCAGGTCGGCGGCGATTTCGTTCATTTCGGGCTCCTCGTCCCAGTTCAGAAATGCCCGGCCTCGGCTTGTCGGCGGCGTGGGACCGCGGCCAGCCGCCAGCCGGCATGCGCCCACTGCCACACTTCGTCCAAGCGTGCGCGGGCGAGGGAATCGGGCGGATTCTGGCCGAGGAAACGAAGCGCCGCCACCAGGGCGTGCGTCGGCGGATGGGCGTCGATGGCCTGCGCCAGGGTCTGCTTGGACAGCTTTTCGCCAGCGGCATTGGTCGCCACCGGCAGATGCGCGTAAGCGGGTGTCGGCGCGCCGAGGAGCGCCTGCAGGTAGATCTGGCGGCCGCTGGAGTCGAGCAGGTCGGCCCCGCGTACCACGTGGGTGACGCCCGCCTCGGCGTCGTCCACCACCACGGCGAGCTGGTAGGCGTAGAGCCCGTCGGCTCGCAGGGCGACGTAGTCGCCGACGTCGGCGGCCAGGTTCTCCTGCTGTGGCCCCTGGATGGCGTCCTCGAAGCGAATGATGCCTTCGGCCCGTACCCGCCAGGCGCGCGCGCTGCGTCCGGGGGGCAGGCCGTCGCGGCAGGTGCCGGGGTAGCGCCGCGAGCCGTCCCGCGCCATGGCGGAGTCGGCCATTTCGCGCCGGGTGCAGGCGCAGGGAAATACCGCGCCGGCGGCCTTCAGGCGATCGAGCGCGGCGGCATAGGCGTCGAGGCGACGGCTCTGCCACACGATGCCGCCATCCCATTCGAAGCCGAAGCGCGCCAGCGTGGCGATGATGGCATCGGCCGCACCCGGCACGCTGCGGGGCGTATCGACATCCTCGATGCGCAGCAGCCAGCAGCCACCGCACGTGCGCGCCTCGAGATAGCTGCCGACGGCAGCGACGAGCGAGCCGAAGTGCAGCGGTCCGGTGGGCGAGGGGGCGAAGCGGCCGACGTAGGCAGGAATGCGGGTCATCCGGGGCGGGGGCAGGGTGCGCAGGCACGCCACGCGCCCGCTGAAATCGAGGTCGATCATAGCACTGGCGTCGGCTCGGTCTCACCCGGCGGCGGCCCCGCGAATTGATGGGCATCAATCACTTTGTGGGCGGCGGACGCTAGCATTGCTCAGGAGTCGACAAGCCATTCCCCAAGATACGAGACGGAGTACACCGATGAAAGCATCCCATCTGATCGTGGCCGGCGCACTTGCCGCGCTGCTCGCCGCCTGTGGCGGCCAGGAGTCCGGTACGCCGGCGGCTTCCGCTCCGGCGCCTGCAGCCCCGGCTGCGGCCCCCGCACCGGTGGCTGCCGCACCGGCTGCCAACCCGGCGGGCGAGAGCGTCTACAAGAAGACCTGCGCCCTGTGCCATGCCGCCGGCGTTGCCGGCGCGCCGAAGCCGGGCGACAAGGACGACTGGGCGCCGCGCATCGCCCAGGGCAACGACACCATGTACAAGCATGCGATCGAAGGCTTCACCGGCGAGAAGGGCATGATGCCGCCGCGCGGTGGCGGGGCCTCGCTGACGGATGACGAGGTCAAGGCCGCGGTGGACTACATGGTGGCGAAGTCGCAATAATCCGCCCGCTCCGCGCCGCTTCCCGGCGCACATGCAAACGGAGGCCCGCGTGGCCTCCGTTTGCGTTTACCGGCCTCGCCGGCGACGTGCCGGGCCGCATCAACCGGCGTGCGCTGCCAGCAGCGGATCGACCAGCACGGCGGCGATGACCGCAGCCAGGTTGGCCGCCGGGTCCGCGCCCAGGTGGGTGAGCGGATCGGCGACGACGCGGCCATCTCCAAGGTGCAGGTGGTTCGGACGGGTGTCGAGGTCGGGGTGCGTCGGTGCGGTGTCGATCCCCAGTTCGGCGCCGTTCACCGCCCAGCGTAGCGAGTAGGTGTCGGCGGCGGCGTAGCGCACGGTGAGGACGACGCCGTTCGTCAGCGTCAGCGCCAGTGCGTCCTGGGTGAGCCGCGTCGGCGCGGCGAGGTGGTCGGCGAAATCACGTTCGACCAGGGCGAGCAGTTCGGGATGCAGGCTCATCAGCGATTGACCTCCTTCAGTTTGTCGGCCATGGTCAGGCGGGCGGCCTCATGCGTTTCGTGCAGGATGCGGGCGGCTAGGTAGTGTTCGTAGGCAGGGTGCTCGGGAACTTCCCCACTGGCGATGCGGCCGAGCAGCTCGTCCTCGGCGGTGGCCCCCATCGCGTCGAGCACCTTGCGCCGGTTCTCGCGCGTTTCGTAGATCAGGCGCGCGAGTTGTTGCACGGCCATCGACGTGTCGGCATCGAGATTGTCGTAGATCGAGTTCATCGGTTTACATCCTTTGGTCGTGAAGGGCGCCGCCATCGAGCGTCACCATGTCGGGCTTCACCTCGTCGAAGCGCAGGACCTTGCCGCCGTGGATTTCGGCGAACTTCTGCGCGTCGGCGGCGGTGGCGAAGGAGGCGATGGTGGGTCCCATCGAGCCCGCGCGTTTCGAGCCATGAACGTAGGTCGCAGCGCGCGCATCGATCCAGTGGCCGCGCGGCGCGTCCCAGTCGGCTTTGCCCATGTCCTGGACGTAGAGCGCGGTGACCGCGCGAGCCTGCTCGGGCTTGAGGTAGATCGAGAACATCTCCACCGTGTCGCAGAAGAACTCGGGCTCGGCCGCTCCATCGTAATGGATCTGGGCCTTCGGGCCGGGGTAGTCGGCAAGCAGCATGCCGTCGAGTGCGCAGCTGGTGCCGTGGTCGAACTCGATCGCGGCGATGCTGGTGCCCGCGCCGCCGTCGCCGCCACAGGCGGCGAGCATGCCCGTGGCCAGCAGCGCGACGAGCGTGGGGCGCAGCCGAAGGAAGGGGGAGGTCGTCATCTTGTCACTCACTTGTCGAATCATTTCCTGAACCGCCAGGCCGCGATCCCCAGGGGCAGCGCGATCCAGGCGAACATCACCGCCCCGAGCAGCCCCGGGCGGGCGAGCGCGGGCGGAAACACCGTGGCCAGGCCGTAGAGCGTGCGCACGTCCTCGAGCGAAAAGATGTTGAGGATGCGGAACACGTCGGCCGGATTGAGCAGCAACAGGTAGGGGAACAGCTCGCCGCCCCACTGGCCGCCGCTCACCACCAACGCGCCGAGCAGCAGCAGGTCGAACACGAGCACGAAGAAGAACCACATCGCGATCGCCAGGCCGGATGCCCGCGTGCGGTCGGCGGCGAATACGGACAGCATTACCGCCAGGCTGAGGAAGGCGCAGCCGAGCAGCACCGAGCTGAACATGAATCCGAAGTAGTGGAACAGGGCGTTGATGTCGAGCTGTGCCGACAGCACCAGCGCCACCAGGCCGAAGCCGGCCACGGTGGAGAAGGTGAGGGCGGCGGCGAGGCCGAGGTACTTGCCCAGCAGCAACTCCACCCGCGTGATCGGCATCGACAGCAGCAGGTCGAGCGAGCCGCGCTCGCGCTCGCCGACGATGGCGTCGAAGCCGAGCAGCAACGCGATCAGCGGGATAAGGTAGATGACCAGGCTCACCAGGCTGGCGATGGTGACCTCGATCGAGCGAAAACCCACCACGCCCTGCTGTGCCGCGCCGAAATAGGCGATGACGAGCGCGAAGGCGGTGAATACGAGGGCGACTGCGAGCACCCAGCGATTGCGGATGCGGTCCCAGAATTCCTTGCCGGCGATGGTGGCGATCTGTGCGAGCTCCATGTCCGCGTCCTAGTCCGAGAAGCCGAAGAACACGTCTTCGAGCGAGGGTTCGCGCACGCCGATGTCGCGCACCCGGCCATCGAGCGAGGCGAGCGCCTCGATCACCGCCATTTTCGATTCGCGTCGGCACTGCACCGCCACATGATCGTCGCGCGCCTCGATCGCGCCGATCGGCAGGTGGCCGAGCGCTGCGCGCACCGCCTCGAAGTCTTCCGGCGCGACGCGCACGGAAAACCACAGCGGCAGGTCCATCTGTTCGCGCAGGCCCTGTACCGTGCCGCAGGCCTGCACCTTGCCCGCGGTCATGATCGCGAGCCGGTCCACCCGTTCCTGGATCTCGGCCAGGATATGCGAGGTGATCACCATCGTCACGCCCTCGCTTTTGAGCTGGCGCAGGATGGCGTAGAAGCCGCGAATCGCCTCGGGGTCGAGGCCGTTGGTGGGCTCGTCGAGAAACAGGATGCGCGGCTTGCCGAGCAGGGTCTGGGCGAAGCCGAGCCGCTGGCGCATGCCCTTGGAGTACTCGCGCACGCGCCGCCTGGCCGCCTGCGACAGGCCCACGCGCTCGAGGATGTGGCCGTTTTCGGCGGGCGACACGCCCTTGAGGCGGGCGAAGAATTGCAGGGTCTCGATGGCAGTGAGGTTGTCGTAGAGCACGACGTTTTCGGGCAGATAGCCGACCCGGCGCCGTACGGCGCGGAAATCGCTGCCGGTGACGAGCGCGCCGTCGATGCGGATCTCGCCCGCCGAAGCGGGGGTGAGGCCGAGCATCATCCGGAACAGCGTGCTCTTGCCGGCGCCGTTGTGGCCGATGAGACCGAACAACTCGCCGCGATGGATGTCCAGGTCGACACCATCGACGGCGTGAATCGGCCCGTAGTGCTTGCGCACGCCACGGGCGACGATCACCGGATGAGCCGCTTCAGTTGGGGCGGGGGAAATGTCGGCCAAGCCATTGGCTCCAGTCAGGGTTGTGCGGTTGCAT
>JBFGZP010000180.1:0-7208 GCA_041586695.1 Thauera sp. | reverse complement strand
TTCGCCGGCTTGATCAACACCTGATGCTACCACTTTTAGATCGAAAGGTTTAGACAATTGCCCAGCGGGCGGCTGTGGTGGCGGATTCATGTTGCGCTTGGCGTCATGTCGGAGACCGTTCTCCACCAACCCGTGTCCCGGCGAGGTCAGGCCGGTCGATGTGTCGGGTGTTCTTCGATGCGGATCCGGCGAGGCCATGCCGGGCTCGGTTGCAGCGAGACACGCGCGTTTCGAGACTACGAACAGGGTGCCGGCCGTTCTGGGTGCCGGCCGCTCTCGATGGTGCGGCTGCGCGATCCAACGTAGCAGCCGGATTCTGCTTCAACACCGGGCCACACCGATTGGGTATCCCTTTGTTTCCATCGTGAAGCCGCCGGATGGCGTGAAAGTACAATGCGTGGCCGCGAGCTTGTCGCGGGTGATTCAGGTGGATCGAGGAAGGCTATGAACAAATCAATGATGCTGGGTATCGGGCTGGGAGCCCTGGGCGTTACCGCCGGTGGTGCCGTCGCGACCTACAGTCTGGTCGACGTCGGTCCGAAGTATGCCGACGTGCTGGCTGTGCAGGCGCTCAAGGAAACGGTCAGGACGCCGCGTGAAGTCTGCAATCAGGTCGTGGTGAATCACCGCGCTCCGGTCAGGGACCAGAATCAGATCGCCGGAACGGTGATCGGCGCGTTGGCAGGTGGGCTGCTGGGCAATCAGGTTGGAGGCGGTAGCGGCAAGAAGATCGCCACCGTTGCCGGCGCTGCCGCTGGCGGTTACGCGGGCAACAAGGTGCAGCAGAACATGCAGGCCAGCGACACCTACGCAACCACGGAAACACGGTGCAAGACCGTGACCGACACCAGCGAGAAGGTGGTCGGGTATGACGTCGAATATCGACTCGGCGAACAAGTCGGGCGTGTGCGTATGGATCACGAGCCCGGTCCGCGCATTCCGGTAAAGGATGGCCAGCTGGTCCTGGCTGCAGGCCAGGGCGAGACCGGGCGCTGATGCAGTGGTTCCGCGCTGGCCGGCCACTGGATTCAATTTGCCGGGATGACGAGCCGGGCGTCCTTGCTCGGCCGGGAACCGCCTGGCGCATCAAGGGATGCCGGCCCGCTTCGACATACAGCGGACGTTCGTCCGTCCACTAGCCGGCGTTGCCGCGGCCGGATTTCCGTTTCTTGTTGCGTCCCCCACGCACCGCGTTTTTCTGCGCCGGCTTGCTGCCGTTGTCGGCCTGCTCCAGCCAAAGCAAGGCATCGGCATAGGACATGAACTGCTCGAGGTATTCCGGGGCGATGTCGCGCATCAAGGTCAGCGACTGAAGCACGAGGAAATGCGAGTTGAGCGGGCCGGCATTCTCGGGGGCCTGCGCGAAGGCGTGGGACAGCTGCCGGTCGACGCTGAGCCTCGACCAGGTGCTGCGGAAATACTTCAGGGACTTCAGTTCGCCTCGGGGCCCGACAATGGCGCCGGTGGCATGGGCAGCGGGGCTGCCAGTCGGCGTTGCCGCCGTGTGCCGGCCGATATGGGCGAGGAGCCCCGCCAAGGGCCTGCTGCCGCCGCGCGTTTCCAGTTTGGTGAGCAGCCGACGCAGTGCGCCGAAATCACCGGCGTCGCAGCGCTGCCTGAGCGCATCGGCGGTGTCCGGAAACCGTGCCGTCGCGCGGGCGACCGTGTCCCGGCCCTCGCGCTCGGCGCGATCGAAGCGTTCGCCGTAGTCGGCCAGGGCCTCGGCCAGCCTGCGATCCAGGACGTGTCTGGCCGCGCCCCGGTGGGTCGCTGTCCGTCGCGCCAGGGCCTCGATGAAACGCAGGCCGACGGGGTCGAATCGCTCCGCACCCCGCGCCCGCAGGGCGTCGATCAGGACCCCGGGATCGACGCTCCGCGCCGGCTTCGGTTTCGGCTGCGGCGCGCACGATGCCCCGGCTTCAGCCATGGGGCGCCGTGCTCTTCTTGGCCGACTTCGGCACCGGTGCCATTTCCACGCGTCGGTTGCGCGATCGTCCGTCCGCATCGGTGTTGGAGGCCACCGGCTGCTCGGCGCCGAAGGCCGCGGCAAAGATCGACGACGACGGGATGCCTTCGTCGATCAGGGCGCGGGCGACGGTCAGGGCGCGCTGGGCCGACAACTCCCAGTTGTCGGCGAACTGGCGGTTGCTCTCGCGCACCGGCCGGTCGTCGGTGAAGCCGCTGACCATGAGCATTTCGTCGCGGCTGCCCAGGTAGGCGGCCAGCGGGGGCGCCAGGCTCTCGAGCAGCCGCCGGCCTTCCGGCTGCAGCTCGTCGGAATTGAGCGCGAACAGCACATTGCCGCTGATGCCGATGCGGCCATCGTCCAGCGTCACCCGGCCCGCGGCCAGCGGCACCGCCAGCGCCTTTTCCAGCGCCTCGCGCCGTTGTTCCTCGACCTGGCGTTTGTGCACCTCGGCTTCGAGCTCGGTCGCCAGCTCGAGCTGAACGCCGAGGACGCCGACCAGGATCAGCACGAACGCCCCCAGCAGGCCCGCCATGAGGTCGCCGAAGACGGCGAATACCGGGGCGGATTGCTCGATGCCGGCGTCGATCTCTTCCATCGTCACACCTCGCCGGCAAGCGACGCCTGCTTGCCCGCGCGCTGTTGCAGGTCTTCGACGATCTGGTTCTGCGACATGATGCTCAGGTCGATGATCTCGCGCGCCTGGGCTACGTAGTAGGCGAGCTGCTCGTCGCTGCGCGTCGAGGCCTTGTCGAGGCTGCCTTCGATGCGCTGCAGCGTTTCCATCAGCTTGTCGCTGGATTCGCTGAAGAGCTGCACCGCGAGGCCGAACGCCTCGCCCAGGCTGGCGACCTCGACCGCACCGCCGGTGATCTGGCCGGCGACGTCGGCCATCTTCGCGGACTCCGCCTCGATGCTTGCCGTGAACCGGGTGCCGGCGCCTTCGAGCATCGCCGCGGAGGACGCCACCAGGGCGTCGATCGCCTCGCGCTGTTCGGTGGAGGCGTGATTGATGGCCGACAGCAGCGCGCCCAGGGTCTCCATGATGCGGCTGCGTTCGGTGAGGAGGTCGTTGTCGCGCGCGATGCTGGCGGAGAGCTCCTGCCGCAGCTGGCCGATGACTTCGGCCGCGGCGCGCGGGGCTTCGGCAGCGGTCTGCATGAGCCGGGCGACTTCGTCGATGGTGCAGCTGGCCTGCGCCTGTGTCGTGGTGGCGATGTCGCGGGCGGTCTCGCCCAGGGTCTTGCAGATCTGCTCCTGCCGGGCCAGCGTCTGCGCGCCGGCCTGCCGCCATTCCTGCTGTAGCGTCGCTGCCATCGACTGCAGCGCCCGGGCCTGCGCCGCAAGCTGTGCTTCATCCTTCGAGGCCAGCTCGGCCTGCAGGGCCGCGGCCGTGTCCCCGATCGTGTCCACCAGCGCAGCAGAGCGCTGCGCGAAGGTCTCGGCGAAGGCTTCCAGGGCGGTGTGCATCTGCCCGCTCAGGCTTTCGCTGGCGCGTTCGTGCCGGGCCAGGGCGGTCGTCCACGTGTCGGTCACGGTGGTGACGGCGGCGCCGAACCGGCTGGCGAGGCCGTCGAGTTGGGTGGCGACCGTGTCGGTCAGGCGGGCGTGCAGCGCGGTCGTCTCCTGCGCCATTGCCGTCGTCGTCGCCGCCAGGTCCGCACGCAGGCCGGCAGGGGCGCGCTCGACCGAGCCCAGCAGCGAGGCCGTGCGCTGCTCGAAGGATTCGGCGTAGGCCGCCAGGGTGCCGTCGAGCTGGCGGCCCAGCTTCTCGCTGCTGTGCACGTGGCTGGCGAGCGCTGTCGTCCAGGTATCCGACACCGTGGCGACGCTGGTGTCGAATTGCGCGGCGAGGCCGTCGAGCTGCGCCTGCACGGTATCGGCCACGCGTGCCTGCAGCGCGGTCGTTTCCCGGGCGATGCCGCTCATCGTGGCGGCCACCACCGGCGTGATCGTCTCGCCGGCAAGGCGGGCGCTTTCGGTCAGGCTCGCCTTGAGGGAGGTGTCGACGGATGTCGCCAACGCCGAGTACATCTCCCTCGCGTCGCCATGGAAGCGCTCCTGCCCGGAGAGCAGGCGTTCGTTCAGTTGCAGGTTGTGCCGCTCCATCTGCGCCATCATCGCTTCGAGCTTGTCCACCACCGCGGGCAGGGCCTGGGCCTGCTGCTGCAGGGCCTTGAAGGTCTCCTGGCGTTGATGGGTGAGGGATAAGCCGCGAAGAACGGTGGCGATCCGCGTATCGAGCAGCTGTGCCGCCTGCAGGCGGGCGCGACGGCACAGGGCCGAGATGAGGCCCAGCATGGCGGAAGCGGCGACGCCCGCGATCGAGGTGCCGAACGCCACCCCCAGGCCCTTGACCGGGGCGGCGAGGGAGGCGCGGATGGTCTGCAGATCGGTGGTGCTTTCCAGGGCGAGGACCGCGCCATTGAGTGTCACCACCATGCCGAGGAAGGTGCCCAGCATCCCCAGCAGCACCAGCAGCCCTACCAGATAGGGGGCCACTGCCGGGCCGGGCAGACCGGTGCGCTCGCCTTCGATGCGCAGGCGCACCGGGTTCTGCAGGGAGGCCGGCAGCCTGCCGAGCCATTCGCCGGGGTGCGACAACTGGTCGGGGATGGCTGCCAGTGCGCGCGCGAGCGCGGTCGTGGTCCGATCGAAGCACAGCAGTTCGACGGCACCCATCACATAGACGGCGCCGATGATCGCCGTCATCGTCAGTGCGAGCGGACTGGAGCCGATATAGCCGACGCCTACCCAGCATACGGCGGCCAGGCCGAGGACGAAGGCCGTCACACAGATCGTTCTGTTCATTGCTAGCTTGTTACCTCGTTATTGAGTGCCGCGACCAGCCCCGCGATCGGCTGCAGGCGAAGGTCCAGCTCGGCCAGCAGCACCGCCTGCATTTCGCCGCAGAACACCGCCAGCCATGCGCCGGGCTGCATCCACCGCTGCGGATCATCCGCTGCCCGTGCTTCGCCCAGCGCCTCCCGGTGCGCCTTGAACAAGTGCTCGAAGCGCTTCCCCAGCAGCACGGGCACGGTCGCCAGCAGCTTGCGCTCCCGGGCCGCCAAGGCCTGGTCCAGCACGGCATCCAGGGCGGCGAGTCGCTCGAGCCTGGGGGCGTGCCCGGACAGCGCCGCCCGCAGCGTGGCCCGCAAGGGGCCGATGGCCGCATTCATGTCGCGCTGATGGGCGAGATAGTACCGATGGTAAGGGTCGAAGTCGGCCGCGCTTTCGACGCTTGCCTGCGGCGCCGGGGTAGGCAATATCACGCGCGCCGTGCCGGGGTCGAACACGCCGTCCGTGGTGATCGAAGCCGCCAGGGCGCCGCGCACGCGGGCGAACGCCTGCCGTGCTGCGGCAGCCGGAAGCGACGGCGCCGCGGACCGAGCCCCCGGGGCGCCCGCCGTCCCTGCATTGAGCGCGGAGAAGAGCTCGAGCGCATCCGGGAAGTCCAGCCACTGGCCGAGTCTGTCGCCAAAGGACTGTTTCGACTCGGGCACGTCCGCAACCGCCAGGCCGGCAAGAGCACGAACCAGCATGGAGCTATCGAAACGAGTACGCGGCAAGCCTTGCGCCATAGCGACAACCGACGCCTAACTGGCGAAAAAAGCGCCTAGGCTACTACAAAGCGGCTGGCTGGTCAGTGGCGCCGGGCATCGTCCCCGGGGTTCGCCGGCGCGCCGGCGGATTCGCATCGCCTTGCCCGGGGGCCGATTCCCCGGCCAACATCGGCGGATACTGCCGCGAAGACCGCGAAGCGGCGGCTCGGCCTGCAGGCGTGGCCGCTGCTGCTCGGGGGGCGGGCGCGATTGTCAGCAGTTGATGCGGGCGCCGGCGGCCGCCTGAATCGCGGCCCAGGGCGGGGGAGCGAGCGCGCGCTCCAGCGTCGGCTAGAATGAAACCGTCTCCACTCGGAAAGGATGAGCATGAGCCTTTCGATCCGCTCCGCGGCCTTCGTCAACGGCGGGGAGATTCCGGCAAGACACACCTGCCAGGGACGGGATGTCTCGCCGCCGCTGGATTGGTCGGCCGCCCCGCCGAACACGCAAAGCCTGGTCCTCATCGTGGATGACCCCGACGCGCCCGATCCGGCCGCGCCGCAGATGACCTGGGTGCACTGGCTGCTCTACGGCCTGCCGCCGAGCGCGAGCGCACTGCCCGAGGGCGTGGCCGAAGGAGCGCTGCCGGCGGGTACGCGTGGCGGCCTCAACGACTGGGCCCGCACGGCTTACGGCGGGCCGTGCCCGCCGATCGGGCGCCATCGCTATTTCTTCAAGCTCTACGCGCTCGACTGCATCCTGGCCGATCTCCAGGAGCCGACCAAGGCGCAGTTGCTGAAGGCGATGAAAGGCCACGTGCTCGCGTCGGCCGAACTGGTGGGTACGTACATCAAACGCTAGGCATGCATCGCGTTGGCAGCAGCCGAACCCGCTCGCTGCCCAACCGAAACCATTGGAATCACCCGTGATTCGACCTTTCCCATTGCGCCATGCGCGGCGCGCCATGGCGCATGCATTTCTCGTCGCTGGCGGTATCTTCCTCGCCCTGCCTGGCATCGCCCTGGAGTTGCCCGAGCATCGCAGTGTGCCCGGCGGCGTGGCGATCGTCGGCCTCGGGGCCTCGGCCGAGCCGCCGCGCGTCACCCTGGCCGAGGCCCCGGTGCTGGTGGTAGGCGATGCCACAGGGTGGACGGCAGTGGCGGGGATTGCGCTCGACGTCGCGCCCGGGACGCAGCATCTGGTGGTGCGGCGCGAAGGGGCGGCCGAGGAGGCCGTCCCCTTCGAGGTCGAGCCCAAGCGCTACGCCGAGCAGCGGCTGAAGGTCGCGCCCGGCAAGGTCGACCTGTCTGATGCGGATCTCGCCCGCTACGAACGCGAGCGCGCCCACCTGGCCGAGGTGGCGGCCACCCATAGCGACGTGGTCCCGGCCAGCCTGCGCTTGCAGCAGCCGACGAAGGGGCGGCGTTCGGGCTCCTTCGGGCTGCGCCGCGTCTTCAACGATCAGGCGCGCCGGCCGCACAGCGGCATGGACATCGCCGCGCCGACGGGCGCGCCGGTGGTCGCCGCCGCCGCGGGGCGGGTGATCGACGGCGGCGACTACTTATTCAACGGCAACACCATCTGGCTGGACCACGGTGGCGGCCTGCTGACGATGTACTGTCACCTCAGTGCGATCGACGTGCAGCCGGGCGAGGCCGTCGCCGCCGGCCAGCGCGTCGGCGCGGTCGGCGCCACTGGCC
>JBFGZP010000179.1:0-7213 GCA_041586695.1 Thauera sp. | reverse complement strand
GCTGGTGCCTGTCGAGCCCTTCCAGTTTCATGCTCGTTGGCGTCAAGCCGAAGAACCGCACGCTGCCGTTCACTGACCCCATCACCGCGTCCATCCGCGTGTCGCCAAACATCCGGCGGAAATTGACTGCGTAATCGTCGAGTTCGAGGTCGTCATCCAGCAGCACCTCTAGCACCACATTCAAGGCACGATAGAACAATCCGCGCTCGACGGTATTTTCGTTGTACTGCAGAAAGGCTTCCACCAACTCCTTCGCCGCTTCAAATTGCTGCAAGGCGAGACGAATCAGCAGCTTCAACTCCAGAATCGTTAGCTGACCCCAAGCCGTATTCTCGTCAAATTCGATGCCGATCAACGTGATGATGTCGGTGTAATCATCCAGCCCACTGTCTTCCAGACGTTCAAGCAGTGCTTCCAGGCTGTCATCGTCCAGGCGATGCAAGTTCAAAATATCAGCACGGAACAGCAGCGCCTTGTTGGTGTTGTCCCAGATCAAATCCTCTACCGGATAAATTTCCGAATAGCCCGGCACCAAAATGCGGCAGGCCGTTGCACCCAAATTCTCATACACCGCCATGTACACTTCTTTGCCCATGTCTTCGAGAATGCTGAACAAAACCGCGGCTTCCTCGGCATTCGAGTCTTCACCCTCGCCGGAAAAATCCCACTCGACAAAATCGAAATCCGCTTTGGCGCTGAAAAAGCGCCATGACACAACGCCGCTGGAGTCAATAAAGTGTTCAACGAAGTTATTCGGCTCAGTGACGGCGTTGCTTTCAAAGGTGGGCTGGGGTAGATCGTTCAGGCCTTCAAAACTGCGACCCTGCAGCAATTCCGTAAGACTGCGTTCCAGCGCCACCTCCAGGCTGGGGTGCGCCCCGAACGAGGCAAAGACACCGCCAGTACGTGGGTTCATCAGGGTGACGCACATTACCGGGTACTCCCCGCCCAGCGAGGCGTCCTTCACCAGCACCGGAAAGCCCTGCTCTTCCAAGCCCTGAATCCCGGCCAGAATGCCGGGGTATTTCGCCAGCACTTTGTGCGGCACATCAGGCAGTGCGATCTCACCTTCCAGAATTTCGCGTTTCACCGCCCGCTCGAAGATCTCCGACAGGCATTGCACCTGCGCTTCAGCCAGCGTATTACCGGCACTCATGCCATTGCTGAGGAACAGGTTGTCGATCAGGTTGGACGGGAAATAGACCACCTCGCCATCCGACTGGCGCGCATACGGCAGCGAACAAATGCCGCGCTGCACATTGCCGGAGTTGGTGTCGTACAGATGCGATCCACGTAACTCGCCATCGGGGTTGTAAATTTGCAGGCAGTATTCATCGAGTATTCCAGCCGGCAGCGTATCTTCAGGGCCAGGCGTATACCAGCGCTCATCCGGGTAGTGTACGAACGCCGCGCTGGAAATTTCTTCCCCCCAAAATTGGTCATTGTAGAAATGATTGCAATTCAGTCGCTCGATAAATTCGCCCAACGCCGACGCCAACGCACTTTCTTTGGTCGCTCCCTTGCCATTGGTAAAACACATCGGCGATTGCGCATCGCGGATATGCAGTGACCACACATTGGGAACAAGATTGCGCCACGAAGCGATTTCAATCTTCATGCCCAAGTCCGCCAAGACGCCCGACATATTGGCGATGGTTTGCTCCAGCGGCAGATCCTTGCCTGCGATATAGGTGCTAGCTTCAGCATCCGGATTCAGCATCAGCAACGCCTGAGCATCGGCATCCAGATCTTCCACCTCTTCAATCACAAACTCAGGCCCGGTCTGGACTACCTTTTTCACCGTACAACGGTCGATAGAGCGCAATATTCCCTGCCGGTCCCTGGCGGAGATATCCGCCGGCAACTCGACCTGAATCTTGAACATTTGCTTGTAGCGGTTTTCCGGATCGACAATGTTGCTCTGCGACAGGCGGATGTTGTCTGTGGGAATATTGCGTGTTACGCAGTACAACTTCACGAAGTAGGCCGCACACAAGGCCGATGACGCGAGAAAGTAATCGAACGGCCCTGGTGCCGAGCCATCGCCCTTGTACCGGATAGGTTGATCGGCCACTACCGTGAAGTCATCGAATTTGGCTTCGAGACGAAGCTTGTCGAGAAAATTGACCTTGATTTCCATGTGGGAATTCCAAATAGCGCAGAAAGCGAATCGGTCGCTATTATCGGGCTTTTCAGGCGGGAGAACCGTGCTTCTCAGCAGTTCGAGGATCCGGGGTGCTGTTGTACTTCCACTCGGCAGTATGCGCCTGAGTTTGCAGGCGGCCTTTGAGTTGCCACACTCGGCGCAAGGCAGCCAACTGGAAGCGGAATCGAATAAGGATCTTTCGCCAGGTAAAGCATCTCCGCCGACCGAACTGGGGCGGCGGAGATGGCAAGGCGGTTACTTCGATTGCTTCAGCAACGCGGCGGAATCGAAGTACTGGCGCATGCGCTGGACTCGGCCGTCCTCGGCCAATTCGAACCAAACGAGTTCATCAAGTGTGACCGGCTTGCCCGACTCCTTGTGAATCGCGGTCCACGTCCACTCCACGAAGACGGTATTGCCTTGCGCGCCAGAGCGGTTCACAACCAGCTTCTGGTTGCGCCAGCTATCGTGAAGTGACTGCAGAAACGCGCGCTGGCCGTCGCGGCCCTTTACCTGACCCGCCAACGGATGCACTCGAACCGCATCCTCGGTAAAGCCCGCCAGAAGTGCGTCAAGATTGCCCGCGTTCATCGCGTCGCCGAACCCGTTGAAGCCGGCGGCCCATTTCCGGTAATCGATGCCACCGCCGTGGGACGTCCCCATGAGGGAAATCCCGAGAACCAACACTGCCAAGGATGCACGCCATCTATTCATGCGATTCGCCTTCAATTGGAAAGAATACAACTGCGTTCCATGCGCGACCGCGCACCCAAAGACGCCCTGCGCAAAACCGGTGCACGCAATCGCGTAACGGAGGGACCGGCGATGTGGCAAGCCCGGTGACACTGCCTCTCTCGCGCAAGGCGAAGGGCACGAAGTTGATGCGCACGACAGGATTCCTTCTACTTCCGACTTCCAGCGCATGTCAGTGCGCCACCGCACGCAGTGGATCTCGCACGTCCACGCGGTGCGACGAGATTCTTCGAACCTTGGGAGGAAGCTGTGTTTGCTCGGCCTTTGCCATTGCAGGCTCGAGCCGGTCGGCGCAGCTCATCGTAGACGCCTCGTGCGCGCGGAGCTCATCCGCTCGAGCCCTGCAGCCCGCTCAGCGCTGGCATCACCGGATCGACCTGCGCCAGCGTCTTGCGCGGCCCGGCGGGCGAGAGCCCCGCGTATTCGCCCAGTACATTGGCGGGGAGCGTGCCGACGACGCGGTCGAGGTCGCTGAAGCGCAGGCCCTGCCTCACCAGATACGCGATGCAGGTGTGACGCAGGGTCTGCGGCGTGATTTCGGCCGGGTCGTCGAGCCCCGCGTCGTGGGCGGCGCAGAGCAGGCGGCGTTTGCACTCGTCGTCGGAGGCCGGCATGACGATGCCGGCCTCGTCGGGCGCGCCGGCGCTCGCCAGCGCCGCTTCGAGTCGTTCGAGCAATCCGGGCGGGACCACAAGCGTGCGGGGGCCCTCTCCCTGCAGCCGGATGCTGGCGGAGGCGGAGTCGACACCGGCGGCGGACAGGCTGCGCACTTCCTCCGCAGTTGCGCCGCACAGGAACAGGCCGGCCCAGGCCAGATCTTCGTCAGGCAGCGCCTGGAGCAAGGCGGCCACCTCGGCCTGCGACAGTTCGCGGGCGCCGTTCATCGGCGCCGACAGCTGTGCCGCAGGCGGCGACGACTGCGGCAAATGCGGCGCTGCCGCCCTGCCCGCGAGGCCCGGCGGCAGGTCGTGGCCGACGGCGATCCACGGCTGCGACAGGATCACCGGTGCAGTCGAGGGCCGCGGCGGGCGATTGAACACTTCGACCACGGCCATGGAGAGCAGGCCCAGGGCGAGCGCCACGCCGAGGCTGATGCCGGCGTCGCGCGAATAGTCCGGCCGCCAAGGTTCGCCGGGCGCGGTCGCGGCTTCGACCACCTGCATCGAGGGCATGCGCGACATCTCGCTCGTCTCGGTGCGCAGCAGGCGCTCGGAGAGGCTGCGCCGGCTGGCTTCGCCCTGCTGCAGGTCTTCCTGCATGGCCTTGAAGGCGCTGAAGGTGCGGGAGAACGCATGGACGGCGGCGCGGTCCTCGGCGAGCTGCCTTTGCAGCCGTGCCTGTACCTGCCGTGCCGCCGCCAGTTCGTCCTCGGCCTCGGCCAGGGTGACCTTGCCGGCGCGGCCTCTCTCCTCGCCAAGCTGGGCCTCGAGGTCGTTCAGGCGCAAGCGCATGCCGCGCAAGTCCGGGTCCATGTCCATGAATTCGGGCGTGTAGGTGCGTGCGTGCTCGCGCAGCGTCTCGCGCAGTTGCGAGGCGCGCGATTCTAGCGAGGCCAGCGTGGGATTGTCGCGCGCGCGCACCACGGATTTTCCCGCGGCGAGGGATTCGCGCAGGGAGCGTACGCGGCCATCGGCCTCGGCGAGTTTCTCGTTGGCCTGGTTGAGGGACGCCGCCAGGCCTTTCACCCGGGCGAGGATCTGGTTCTCGTCGCGCTCGGCCGAGACGATGTCTGCCGACTCGCGGAAGTCCTCCAGCGCCTTGCGCTTCTCGGCCAGGCGCTGGTCGAGATTGTCCAGCTCCTGGCGCAGCGTTTCGATCTCGGTCGACGCCGAGCTGGTGTAACTCGACAGCATCTGCTGCGAATAGGCGTCGATCAGGGCATTCAGCAGGGCCGCCAGGTTGTGCGGCTCCGGCCCTGTCGCGGTCAGCCTGATGTAGTTGGTGCCGGCCACGGGTTCCGCCGCGAGAGCCGCCTGGATGCCCTGCACCGGGTCGGTACCAAACCCCGGCAGCTCCGCGCCGCGTCGGCGCAGGCCCGCCAGCGCGGTCTCGATCAAGGGGCGACTGGTCAGCAGGCCGGCTTCGGCCTCGATGGTGCCGGCGTTGGCGCCGCCATCACTGCTGGTCACGGTCGGCGATCCGGGGCTGGCGAATGCCGCCGGCAAGGATGTGACGTCGCCCGCGGTCTTGACCGCAATCGTGGCCTGGGCGCGATATTCGGCCGGGCGCGCGTAGGTGTACACGAGGCCGACGGCGAGGGCGGAAACGAAGACGATGAGAAAGACCCGCAGGCGGCGCCGGTTTCCACGCGTAGCGAGTTCGTTGGCGACCTCGGAGTCGCCCTGGAGGGCCGGCTCGATCAGGGTCTCGTAGCTGCGCATGGCAAGGACTCCTCGACGCTGTGCAGCAAGGATCGCCGGCGAATGCAGGACCGCCGACTGCACAGCAAACGCGTTGGCATTTGCGTCAGTATCCGGGGCGCTGGCGGTCAGCGTCAATGCAGGACTTGTGACAAGGGACGAGGCAGCGCCCGCCGGTGCAGGGCGCGGCGACGGTGCCGCGGGCGATCGAGCGGTGCGCGGGCGCGCCGGATGCACCGGGCAATAAGCATCGAGGCGGCATTCTTTGCGATCACCTCATCCCGGCTATAATTCCGCCTTTCTTTCGCGCCAGTCAAAGGATCCCAAGCATGTCGAATCATCGTGCCCCGAGCGCCGCCCTGCGCCCCACCCGCTTCGCAATGCCCGTCGTCACCATGGTCGCAGCCGCATTGCTGGCCGGGTGCGGCAACAAGAGCAATGCCGACCCCGAACTGACCGCCACGCTGATCCAGCCGGTCGCCCGGCTCGAGGTACAGGCGGTCAAGGTCGCCCCGGGTAGCCGTACCGGCGAACAGATCTACACCGGCATCTGCGCTGCCTGCCACGATTCCGGCGCCGTCGGCGCACCGAAATCGGGCGATGCCGCCGCCTGGAAGCCGCGCCTGGCGATGGGGCTCGACGGCCTCACCCAGTCGGCGATCGCCGGCAAGGGCTCGATGCCCCCGCGCGGTGGCGGCAGCGACCTGACCGACACCGAAGTGAAGCGCGCCGTCGCCTTCCTCGCCAACACGGCCGGCGCCGGCTACACCGAGCCGCCGGTCGAGCAGTAAGCCGCGCCGCGGCGGCTTGCCGCGGCAAGCATCGAAAAGGGCAGCCCGAGGCTGCCCTTTGTCCGTTTTCCTCCGCACACGGGTGCCCCCTCAGTCGGGCTTGGCGCCGCGGGCTTCGAACATCGCCATCAGGCCGGCCAGGCGGGCCTTGCCCTCCTCCTTCGATACCGGCGCCGCGGTCTTGCGATCGTTCATCTTCAGGTCGCCGCCCATTTCGTCGATGAAGCGGCTGACTTCGCAGGGGCGGAAGTCCTTGCCCGACTTGCGCCGCTCGCACCAGGTGATGTTGAGGCTGCGCTGCGCGCGCGTGATGCCGACGTACATCAGGCGGCGCTCCTCAGCGACCTTGTCCTCGTCGATGCTGCCCTGGTGCGGCAGCAGGCCCTCCTCGACGCCGATCAGGAACACGTGCGGGAACTCGAGCCCCTTGGACGCGTGCAGCGTCGCCAGCTGCACGCCGTCGAAGTCGGGATCGTCCTTGTCGAGCATGGAGATCAGGGCGATGGTCTGGGTGAGCTCGATCAGGTTCTTGCCGTCTTCCTCGCCCTTCTTGCCGAGCCAGCCGACGAAGTCGCGCACGTTGCTCCACTTCGATTCCGCCTCGCGCACCTCGCAGTGCTCGAACAGCCAGGCCTCGTAGCCGATCGCCGCGAGCAGGTCTTCCAGCAGCTGCGCGGCGGGTTCGCGCGGCGCACGGTACTGCAGGCGGTTGATGAAGCCGGCGAACTCCTGCACGCCCTGCAGCTGCCTGGCGTTGAGGTGCTGGGCCACGCCCTCCTCGAAGGCCGCGGCGAAGAGGCTGATGTGGCGCTTGCCGGCATAGCTGCCCAGCGCCTCCAGCGTACCCGGCCCGACGCCGCGGCGCGGCGTGGTGATGGCGCGGATGAAGGCGAGGTCGTCGTCCTCGTTCATCACCAGGCGCAGGTAGGCGATGAGGTCGCGGATCTCGGCCTTGTCGAAGAAGCTCTGGCCGCCCGACAGCACATAGGGAATGCGCTGGTTGCGCAGCTGCTGCTCGATGCTGCGCGCCTGGTGATTGCCGCGGTACAGCACCGCGTAATCCTTGAAGCGGGTGCGGTGCTCGAACTTGTGCGCGGCGATCTTGGTCGCCACCCACTCGGCCTCGTGCTCGGCGTCGCGGCAGTTGGTGACGACGATCTGGT
>JBFGZP010000178.1:0-7216 GCA_041586695.1 Thauera sp. | reverse complement strand
CCGCTCGGCGCGGTGCGAACCGACCTCGCACGCCTGATCCAGCTGCGCTGGGTGTCGGTACTGGCGATGGCCGCGCTCGCACTGCTTGTCTTTCCCCTGCTGGCGCCCGCGCACCCGGTACAGCCGCTGGCGGGCGTCACGCTGGCGCTGGCGGCAGTGAATATTGCGCTAGGGGGCGGCGTGATCCGTCGGCTTGCCCGGGCCTGCGGTGGCTTCGCCCAGCTCGGCGTCGATCTGCTGGCGTGGGGTGCCTTCCTCTACTTCGGCGGCGGGGTGACGAACCCGGCGATCTCGCTGCTGCTGCTGCTGGTCGCCGTGGGGGCCTCCATTCTGCCGGCGCGACAGGCGTGGGCGCTGGCGGCGCTGGCGGTGGTGGTGTACTCCCTGCTGTGGCAGTTCCACCATGCGGTTCGCCTGGATAACGCCGCGATGGCGATGTACTGGCATCTGGCCGGCATGTGGCTCACCTTCGTCCTGTCGGCGGTGACCGTGGTGTGGTTCGTCGCCCGCATGAACGCGGCGCTGTCGCGGCGCGAGCGCGACCTGGCCGAGGCCAACGCCGCGCGGGCGCGCGATGCCTACGTGGTCGGACTGGGCAAGCTGGCCGCTGGTGCGGCGCACCGACTGGGTACCCCACTGGGCACGCTGCGCATCCTCGCCGACGAGCTCGAGCGCCGCAGCGATCTTGGCGACGAGGTACGCGAGGATCTTGCCCTGATGCGCGAACAGGTCTCCCATTGCCGTGACATCCTCAACAGTCTTACCCGCGAGGCCGGCCAGCAGCGCGCCGAACGGGGCGGCTCCACCACAGCCGGCGCCTGGCTGGAGGCAGTGGTGACACGCTGGCGCAGCCTGCGCCCGCACGCCGCGGCGAGCCTCCGCTGCGATCCGGCGGTCGCGAGCGCGGTGATCGCCGCCGATGCCAGCCTCGGCGAGGCGCTGCACAATTTGATCGACAATGCGGAAAACGCGAACGAGGCCGCCGGCCGTGGCGGGGGCCGCGCGGCGGTCGAGGTCGGGGCGGCCTGCCGCGACCACAGCCTGGTCGTCGAAGTCTCGGATCGTGGTCCGGGCTTGCCGGACACGGTGCGCGTGGCGGTGCGGCAGGGGCCGCTGGCGGCGCGGCCGGCCGGCATGGGCGTCGGCCTGTTTCTCGCCCATGAGGCGGTCGAGCATCACGGCGGCAGGCTCGATTTCTGTCCCCGCTTCGGCGGTGGCACGATCGCCCGCCTGGTCGTTCCGCTGCAGGATGCCAGGCAATGAGCGCCACGCCGGCCCCCACGCTGCTGGTGATCGACGACGATCCCATCTTCAACCGCGTGCTGTCGCGCGCGCTCGGCCAGCGCGGCTTCGACACTTACGGCGCGACCGATGTGGAGGGGGCGCTCGAACTCGCTTGCGACCACACACCCGAGTTCATCGTCCTCGATCTCAACCTCGCCGGCGAGTCGGGCCTGCGCCTGATCCGCCCGCTGCTCGAGGCCAGCCCCGACGCGCGCATTCTCGTCCTGACCGGGTACGCCAGCATCGCCACCGCGGTCGACGCGGTAAAGCTCGGCGCAACGCAGTATCTCGCCAAGCCGGCCGAAATCGATGCGATCATCAAGGCCTTGCGCGGCGAGGAGGTCGTCATCGACGACGCGCTCCATGACGGGCCGATGTCGGTCGATCGCCTCGAATGGGAGCACATCCAGCGCGTGCTTGCGGAGCACGACGGCAACATCTCGGCGACCGCGCGGGCGCTGAAAATGCACCGCCGCACGCTGCAGCGCAAATTGGCCCGCCCGCCGGCCGCCGACTGAGCCTGCCGCGCCGGGCGACCCGGAGCATTCACCCTGCATGGTGGCGGACGGGGTCTTCGGGTGCGCACTGCGTTAGCATGGCGGCCTTCGCGATGCGGCTCCGGGCCGACAAGAGGTATCGATGGACTCCCCTGCACACCCGCTCAAGGCCGACCTGCTCCTGCTGCTTGCGACCCTGCTCGCCGCTGCCGGCTGGGTGTTCTCCAAGGAGTCGCTCGCCGGGCTGCCGCCGCTGCAGTTCGTCGGCCTGAGATTCGTGCTCGCCGGCGTCGTGCTCACAGCCTTCAGCTGGACGCAGCTACGCGCCCTCGGGCGTGAGGCCCTCGGCCGTGCCGCGATGGTAGGCGTGTTCTTCGCCGCGGCGATGGCGCTGTGGATCATGGGCCTGCAGCATGCGTCCCACCTCGGCGAGGGCGCCTTCATCGCCAGCCTCGGCATCGTGCTCGTGCCGGTTTTCGCCCGCCTGTTCTTCGGCGAGCATCCGCCGGCGAGCACCTGGGTGGCGCTGCCGTTCGCGCTCGCCGGTTTCGGCTTCCTGTCACTCGCCAAGGGCTTTCACTTCGAGCCCGGCCAGTGGTTCTTCTTCGGCGCCGCGCTGATCTTCGCCTTTCTCTTCAACCTCAACTCGCGCGTCGTGCGCGACGTGCCGGTGCTCGCGCTGAGTGCGGTCCAGGTCATGGCCGTGGGTGCGCTGATCCTGCCGATGTCCGCGGTGCTGGAAGTCTGGCCCGAGGTGGTGCCGACGCCGATCCTGTTCTGGCTGTTCGCCAGCGCCATCATCGCCACCACGCTGCGCTTCCTCATCCAGCTCCACGGCCAGAGCCTGACCACGCCCAGCCACGCCGCCATCATCCTGATGCTGGAGCCGATGTGGACCGCGCTGGTCGCGGCCTGGTGGTTCGGTGAAACCATGACCGGCCTGCAGCTCGTCGGCTGCGGCCTGATTTCGCTTGCGCTGGTGACGAGCCGGTGGCGATGGATCCGCGGCTTGCTGAAGGCGGTATTCTGAGCCCCCGCATCGCCCGGCAGGCTTGACCGACCGGGTGTTGTGCAGGGCACAATGTGGCGTCTGGCGGACGATCCGTTGTCAGGGGCCATGGCTAGTGACCTTACACACCGTCTTTTCTCGGAGGTAGAGGATGAAATTCCACAGAAAGATGCTGGCGGCGACGCTGGCGCTGGTCGCCTTTGCCGCTGGCGCGGCGGAAGACAAGGTGCTCAACGTCTATAACTGGAACGACTACATCGCCGAGGACACCATCCCCTCGTTCGAGAAGGCGACCGGCATCGAGGTGCGTTACGACCTGTACGACAGCAACGCGACCCTGCAATCGAAGCTGCTGACCGGCAGCAGTGGCTACGACGTGGTCTACCCGAGCATCGAGTACGCGGGCCGCCAGATACAGGCGAACATCTTTCAGCCGCTCGACAAGAGCAAACTGCCGAACCTGGGCAATATCGATCCGGTGATCCTCAAGGCGATCGAGGTTGCCGACCCCGGCAACCGTCACCTCGTGCCCTACATGTGGTTCACCACCGGGGTGGCGATCAACGTCGACAAGGTCATGAACGCGCTGGACGGCAAGCTGCCGGACAACGCCTGGGATCTGTTGTTCGATCCCAAGATCACGGCCAGGCTCGAGAAGTGCGGCATCTCGATGATGGACGAGGCCAGCGACCTCGTCCCCGCGGCGATGCTCTATGCGGGCAAGGATACGAACAAGATGGATCCGGCCGACATCCGCGCCGCGGTCGACCATGTCCGTCCGGTGCGCAAGCACGTGCGCACCTTCAACTCCTCGCCGATCGACCTGATGGCCAAGGGTAGCGTCTGCGTCGCGATGATGTTCTCCGGTGACGCCATGATCGCCGGCGATCGTGCGAAGGAGTCCAATACCGGTGTCGAGGTCCGCTACATCATTCCGAAGACGGGGGCGATGATGTCGGTCGACGTCATGGCCATCCCGGCCGATGCGAAGCACGTCGATAATGCACACGCCTGGATCAACGCCATGATGGACCCGCAGGTGATCGCGCCGATCTCCAACGAGACCTTCTTCATCAGCGCCAACAAGGCCGCGCTGCCGATGATGTCGAAGGCGCTCACGGACAATCCGATGATCAACGTGCCCGAGGACCTGAAGGCGCTCCTGCATCCCAAGCCCGTGCTGTCGAGTCAGGTGCAGCGCGAGCTGACGCGGGCCTTGAACAATTTCAAGACCGCGAAATAGCCTGCATCGGGAGCCGGTGGTGGCAAAGCAAGGGGAAACGGACGCGGCCTACCTGCGTATCGAGGGCGTCGGCAAGCAGTTCGGCGACACGCGCGTGGTACGCGACGTGACGCTGGACATCGCGCACAAGGAGATCTTCGCCCTGCTCGGCAGCTCCGGCTGCGGCAAGTCGACGCTGCTGCGCATGCTCGCCGGTCTGGAGAAACCCAGTGCGGGGCGCATCGTGCTCGACGGTGAGGACCTGGTCCGCGTGCCGGCCCATCGCCGGCCTACGAACATGATGTTCCAGTCCTATGCGCTGTTTCCGCACCTGAGCGTGGCCGACAACGTCGCCTTCGGCCTGCGCCAGGACCGGCCGCGGCATTCGCGCGAGCGCATCGAGGCGCGCGTCGGCGAGCTGCTCGAACTCGTGCAGATGCAGGCTTTCGCGCAGCGCAAGCCGCACGAGCTATCCGGCGGCCAGCAGCAGCGCGTCGCGCTGGCGCGCAGCCTCGCCAAGGAGCCCAAGCTCCTGCTGCTCGACGAACCGCTGGCCGCGCTCGACAAGAAGATCCGCCAGGAGACCCAGCTCGAGCTGGTGCATCTGATAGAGCGCATCGGCGTGACCTGCATCATCGTCACCCACGACCAGGAGGAGGCGATGACGATGGCGAACCGCATCGGTGTGATGTCCGACGGCGTGCTGCTGCAGGTCGGCACGCCGGACGAGATCTACGAGCATCCGAACTGCCGCTTCACCGCCGAGTTCATCGGCGAGACCAACATGTTCCACGGCCGCCTCGGCGAGCGCGGCGTCGCCTGCCCCGACCTTTCCGCGCCGATCGCGATCCGCCCGGTCCCAGGCCTGGCGCCGGGCGACGAGGTCTCGGTATCGGTGCGCCCCGAGCGCATCGTGCTCGGCCGCGGACAGCAGGACCCGGCCGCGCAGGGCGAGGGCGCATCCGGCCTCAATCGCGCCGCCGGCGAAGTGGCGGAGATCGCCTATCTGGGCAGCTACTCGATCTATCACGTCCGCCTCGCCAGCGGTCGCACGGTGATCGCCAGCGTGCCCTCGGTGCATTGGGGCGACGGCCGGGCGCCAACCTGGGGTGATCCGGTGTGGGTGTCCTGGAAGGCCCCTGACGGGGTGGTGCTCAGCCGATGAAGCGGCCGCGCCCGTTCCTGCTGCGCGGCCGCTTCTGGGTGGGCGTGCTGCCATGGGCGTGGTTTCTGCTGTTCTTCCTGTTGCCCTTCGCGCTCATCGTCAACGTCAGCCTGTCCACGCCCGAACTGAGCATCCCGCCCTACGTGTCGCCGCTGCGCGCGCAGCCCGGCGAGCCCGGCCTCGGCTTCGCTCCCGACCTGTCGAGCTACCGCCGCCTGGAGGAGGAGCTCAGGGTGCTGGGCGAAGACGGCGCGTACCTGCAGTACCTGCGGGCGTATGGGAACTCGCTGCTGCTCGCCGGCCTGACCACCCTGTGCTGCCTGCTCATCGGCTATCCCTTCGCCTACCACATCGCGCGTGCGCGCGAGTCCGTCCGCAACGTGCTGCTGATGATGGTGATGCTGCCGTTCTGGACCTCGTTCCTGCTGCGCGTCTATGCCTGGATGGGGCTGCTCGACAGCAGCGAGGTCGGGATCATCAACCAGTTGCTGCTCGCCCTCGGCGTGGTCGAGGCGCCGCTGCAACTGCTCTACAACACCGGCGCGGTGCTGACCGGGATGATCTACAGCTACCTACCCTTCATGGTGTTGCCGCTGTATGCCAACCTGGTGAAGCTGGATCTGCGCCTGCTCGAGGCAGCGAGCGACCTCGGCGCGCGGCCGTGGCGGGCCTTCCTGTCCATCACGCTGCCGCTGTCGCGCAACGGCGTCATCGCCGGCGCGATGATGGTGTTCATTCCCGCGGTGGGCGAATTCGTCATTCCCGACCTGCTCGGCGGCGGCGACGTGCTCATGATCGGGCGCAGCATCTGGGACGACTTCGGCCCCAACCAGGACTGGCCGATGGCCGCGGCGGTGGCGGTGACCATGGTGCTGCTGCTGATCGCGCCGATCGTCGTCTTCAACCGCTACAGCCGCCGCGAGGCGGAGGACCTGCCGTGAGCGGCGGCGCGCGTGGCTGGGGGGCGCGGGCGTGGCTGGGCCTGGTCTATGCCTTCCTCTACATCCCCATCCTGTGCCTGGTGGTGTTCTCCTTCACCTCCGGCGAGATCACCACCCAGTTCGACGGCTTCTCGCTGCGCTGGTACGAGGCCCTGCTCGATGACGACGAGATCCAGTCCGCGGTCTGGCTGTCCTTGCGCATCGGTGCCCTGGCGGCGTCCGCCGCGGTGGTCGTGGGCTCGGCGGCGGCATTCGTGCTGGCGCGCTTCCGACCCTATTTCGGCAGCAACTTCTTCGCCGGCATGACCACCGCGCCGATGGTGATGCCCGACGTGGTGATCGGCCTGTCGCTGGTGCTGCTGTTCACCCATCCGATGCTGTCCTTCCTCGGCGGGCGCGGGGTGCTGGCGATCTGGGCCGCGCACACGACCTTGTGCGCGGCCTATGCCGCCATCCTCATCCAGTCGCGCCTGCGCGAGGTCGACCGCTCGCTGGAGGAGGCGGCGCTAGACCTCGGCTGCCCGCCATTCAAGGTCTTTTTCGTCGTCACCGTGCCGGTCATCGCGCCCGCGCTGGTGGCGGCCTGGCTGCTCACGTTCACCCTGTCGATGGACGACTTCGTGCTCGCCGCGATGCTCTCCGACCCCGGCAGCACGACCCTGCCGGTGCTCATCTTCGCCCGCCTGCACCATGGCCTCAAGCCGGAGATCAATGCGCTCGCCACGATCATCGTGGTGATCGTCTCGATCGCCGTGCTGATCGCCAATCGCGTCATGCTGAAGTCGCAAAAGGGGCGTAACGGGGGGGCGGTGCCGGGCGGCCCGAAGCCCTGAGTGCCTGAGCCCCGGCGAGCCGACCGCGCAGACGTGAAAACGCCCCGCCGCGCGGGGCTTGCCGGGGCGTGGCGCGGTTCGGAGGCCTTCGCCCCGGCGGCTCAGACGTTGAACAGGAAGTTCAGCACGTCGCCGTCCTTCACCACGTAGTCCTTGCCTTCGGCGCGCATCTTGCCGGCTTCCTTGGCGCCGGCCTCGCCCTTGTAGGTGATGAAATCGTCGTAGGCGATGGTCTGCGCGCGGATGAAGCCGCGTTCGAAGTCGG
>JBFGZP010000177.1:0-7244 GCA_041586695.1 Thauera sp. | reverse complement strand
CTCTGCACGCCAGGCGGAGAGCGTCCACAGGACGCTTGCGGTATCCGACACCGCGAAGAACAGCGCGAGCGGTGCCGGGACGATGCCGTGGTACCACAGCGCGGCCATGATGAAAGGCACGAGCGGGCGATCGAGCATGGACGCAAATACGAAGCCCAGCGCATTGAGCCGGCCGCTCACCACGTACAGCATGCCCAGCCCGCCCAGCAGCAGGCCCACCAGCCGGAAGTAGTTCGCCGCCTGCTCGCTCAGCTCCGGCAGATGCAGCAGGGCGGCGACGCCGTGCGGCGCGAGCAACACGAGGGGCGCCTCCGCGAGCATGATCCAGCCGAATACTTCGACGGTTCTCGCCGCCCGCGATCGTCCCTGTGCGCGAATCAGGCGCTGAAGCATGCCTTGTGTCATGTCTTTGTGCCCCGTTTGCCGCGGACCGGTGCCGCACATCGCGGCATCATGATGCTCCCGCCCGGGCATCGCCGCCACGGTATCGGGCGGCGACCCGCGGGAAAGAGCATCGCTCGGGCGACGACACGGACGCTCCGGAATGCGTGGGTGCCGTCTCCGCCTCGAGCCGAAGCATGCGTCATGGCTCCACGACGTCGCTCGGGCCGGCGGCTCCCGCTTCCGGCAACTATTATTAGAGCCTGATCTCCGTCAATCGGGTGCCGGCCATGGCAAACGCCGCGAATTTCGTCCAGCGTCGGAGGGCTGACCCGAGCGCGGCCCCCCGCAGCCGTCCCGATCGCGGACCGCCTTCAACGCAGCCGGGCGTGCCGCGTTTTCTGTCTGCGGCGCCGCGCGCTCAGGCGGTCAACGATGTCGCGATTGCCGGCACGCGCGGCGCGGGCGAGAGCCTCCCCCACCTCGAGCAGCTCGACCGCGCCTTCGGCCGGGACCGGGGCCTGTCCTCGGTGCGCGCATACCTCGGCCAGGAGCCCGCAAGTGCCTGCGAGACCCTTGGTGCCGAAGCCTATGCCTCGGGTTCGTCGGTCGCCTTCCGCTCGGCACCGGGCTTGTGGCTCGCCGCACACGAGGCGGCGCACGTCGTCCAGCAGCGTCATGGCGAGCGCCCGACGGATGCCCTCGGGGCGGCCGACGACCGCCTGGAACGGCAGGCGGACGCCGTGGCGGACCGCGTCGTTGCGGGCGGTTCGGCCAGGGATCTGCTCCCGCGTGGCGAGCCGCGCGACGGTGCGCCCGCCGTACAGCGCTACACCGTGGAAGACCTGCCGGCCGGTCGCGCTCAGGTCGGGGACGGTCGGCAGACCGCGCTGTTCGGCGCGCAAAGCCTGTATGCCGCCGCCGGCCTCATCGGCGGCGCGAACGCCAAGCTGCGCAGCGCCGGCAAGAAGGGCTCGTACATCGAACTGACGGCAGCCGGCGGCTCGGTCGAGGTCGATGGCAACGCGCTCACCGAGGTGCAGCCCAAGTTCCTCGCCAAGCCCGGTGGCGCGCATGCCGGCGTGGAGAACGCGAATGCTCCCGGCGGCCTCGATACCGAAGGCACGGCGAACGGGCCGATGGCGCTGTGGACCGACTGCGGGCGCTCGTCCGCCGCAGTGACGGGGTCTTCCGGCGGCGGCGATCGCAGCGTCGTGTACCGCGACAACGGAGTGGCGAAACTGGGCAAGGGCGTGGACGATGCGACCGTATCCGACTGGCTCAAAGGCGAACCGAACCGGATGGCGAACCAGGTGTACATGGATCTGCTGCCCGGCTTCATCGCCCGCGCCGACAACGCGGCCTACGTCGTCGAAGGTGTGCATTACGACATGGAGGGCAATACCGTCACCGGCGCATTGGCCGGTGCCGCAGCCGGTGCCGGGCTGGGCGCGCTGGTGGGGAGCTTCCTCGGCGGCGTGGGCGCCGGGCCGGGGGCGGTCATTGGAGGAGTCGTCGGCGGCATCGGTGGGGCGATTGCCGGCTCGCAGACGAAGAGCAAGGTTTTCCGCAAGCCGGCGACGATCGCCGAGGCCAAGACCATGTATCTGGCACTGGGCAACGACGGCATGGACAAGTTCGACAAGGAGGCCGGAATCAACTTCTACGCCAACCCCGAGATCGGCGAATCCTATTCGATGGCCACCGAGGGCGATATGCCCGGCTTCGCCTCCTACCCCGGCGAGAATACCTGGAACTACCACTGGGCCGGCGTCGTGATGAAGGACGGCGGCGACAATATCACGCTCGAAGCCTACGCGGTGACGCAGGCATACGCGGCGAGCAAGGGGGTGAGTTCGTGGGACTTCATCGATCGCGACTGGAGCTTCGCGATGTACGGCACCGCGGACAAGAGCCAGACCTTCCATCAGCAACATCTGGCGAGCAAGACCCACGGGTCGCATGCGACCTCGATCGCCGTGCGCACCGACACCTGAGCGAACCATGGAACCGATCCCATCGCCGCTGTGCACTCGTGCCGACCAGTTGCGGCACCTGGATGGCCGCATCGTCCGGCTGGGGGGCACCTACCTGGCGGTGCCGACGCTGAAGAAGATGCCGCGCCCGGGCCGCCCGCGCGAAGTGGTGACGCTGGGCGAGGTCGTGATCGTCCTCGAGGGCAGCGCGGAGGCCTACGACTCCACGGCTTCGCACGAGGCGCCGGCGCACGTCGCGCTGGGAAGCGGTCCGCGTCCGCAAGCGGAGATCGATGACTTCGATGGCCGCCGCGTCGAGGTCGAAGGCCGCCTCGTTCTGAGGCCCGGCCGGGAATCACCGCCCGCCGCGGCGGCCGCCCGCGCCGGCCCCGCGCTGCTGGATCCGGTGGCGCTTCGACTCGTCCAATGATGCGCCGGGGCGGTCCCGTTCGGCTTCGCGAGTGGCGATGCGAGCGGCGATATGTGCGCCGGTCGTGCCGCAGGCAGCCGCGATCCTGAAACCGTCCGCGGCGCATTCAACTTGTGCGGCTGTCGTCATCGGCTATGTTGAAACCATGAAGTCCGATTCGCCTGCGACGGGGGCTTGCCCTGTCGTGGGGTCGCTGCACCCCGCGCCGCGTATCGCGGTGGCGGCCGTGCCCCATTCCCTGTGACGAAGGAGCGAACGATCATGGCCCAGCCCCATGTCTGTTTCGATCGCGTGCTTCCACACGATCTTCTGCGCCTGCAGCGCACGATGCCGGATCGCGCCGGCCAGGTGCGCGGCATATCCCCGATCGGCAAGACCTGGATGAACGGCTCGACCCTGCACGTGCGCTTCATGGAAGGCTCGGCGCAGCAGCGGCGCATCGCGATGGACCAGGCGAAGTGGTGGTCCGATGTCGCCAACCTCGCCTTCGCCTTCGACGATGCGTCCAACGCCGACATCCGCATCACTTTCGACGCCAACGACGGCGCCTGGAGCTACATCGGCACCGATGCGAAAGGCATTCCCACGAACGCGGCGACGATGAATCTCGGCTTTCTCGACGGCGGCACCGCGGCGCACGAATTCGGCCACGCGATCGGGCTGGCGCACGAACACCAGAACCCGGCCGGCGGCATCCAGTGGGACGAGCAGGCGGTCGTTCGCGCGATGGCCGGTTCGCCCAACTTCTGGACCGAGGCGCAGACGCGCCACAACATCCTGCGCAAGTACGCCGCCAATCAGGTCAATGGCACGGAGTTCGATCCGGAGTCGATCATGCTGTACTTCTTTCCCGCCGAATGGACGACCAACGGCATCGCCACCAGCCGCAACGAAGTGCTGTCCGCGCTCGACAAGCAGTTCATCGCCGGCGCCAGGATGTACCCGAAGGACAAGCCGGGAGTGGAGGAAACGATCACCGAGATCCAGGTCAATGCGCGCCGGCGCACCGACGCGAGCATCGGCGCTTTCGGCGAGGAGGACCTGTTCCGCTTCAGCGTCGCACGGCCGGGACGGCACGTCATCGCCACCCGCGGACCGACCGACGTGTATATGAAACTCTTCGGCCCGGACTCGCCGACCGCGCTGATCACCGAAGACGACGACTCCGGCGTCCGGACCAACGCGCGCATCGTCGCCGACCTGATCCCGGGAGACTACTTCGTCCAGGTGCGGCACTGGAATCGCGCCAGCGGCCTGGGGGATTACTCGCTGCGGGTCAGGCGGGCCTGAACGGCCGGCGGGCCGAGTGCGGGGGGATGGAACCGCAGGTCTTGCGACCGTGGTCGGCAAGATGCGGCAGCGCACCGGCCGATGCCGTCGTCCGGTTTGTGTGCGGGCCGCAATAGCCTATGTTGAAGAAACCGACTCCGCTCGAGCCCGCCCTTGAACGAATGCCCATGCGCATCGGCGCTCCCGTCATCCGCTCGCCACGCCTTGGGCGGGCTTGCTGGCATGTCCGCTCGTATTCCGACTGACAGCGGTCATCGGCTGTGGCCCGAGCCATGAGCGGATTCGAGCACGCGGATCGCTCACGAGGCAAGGGTGTGGCGTGCGAGCCGCCTGCAAGCGGCAGTGCGGCCGGGCTTGCCCTCGAGGACGATGTCGAACTCGCGCGGGCGGGCATGTGCCAGTCCGCGGACGCTGCACGTATCCGCGCGAGCGCCTCGGCGGCAGCGGGCCGCGGCGATGCCGACGACGCCGCAGCGACGGCGGGCGGCGCCGTGCCCGGTGTGCCCCGATTCCTGTCGGCGCCCTCGCTCGTGCAATGCGAGCGCGAGCCGGGTGACGCCGCGGCGCTCGCGCCCGGCTCGTCGGGGGCAGCGCATGACGACTACTCCTGCGCCCGCCTCGGGCCGCCTGCGGGCGACGACTGGAGCGACGCGACCGTGGTGCCGCGCTTTCTGTCCGGCCGGCAGGCGATCGAGCGCGAGGCTGCGCCCGGCAAACCGGCAGAGTCGATCGACCCCAGCCTGCCGCGGCGTCTCGATGCCGAGCGTGGCCGCGGAAGGCCGGTCGAGAAGCCCTTGGCCCTGCAAATGGGACGTCTTCTGGGGAGCGACCTGAGCGGCGCGCGCATCCATGACGACGCCCAGGCCGACGCCCTGGCGCGTGGCCTGCATGCCCGTGCCTTTACCACCGGTGCGGACATCTTCTTCCGCAGCGGGCGCTATCGGCCGGACAGCGCCGACGGCCGCGAGTTGCTGGCGCATGAACTCGCCCATGTCGCGCAACAGGCGCGCGGACCAGTGGCCGGCAGGCCGCTGGCGGCGGGGGCGCTGGCGATGAGCGAGCCGGGTGACGCCCATGAACGGGAGGCGAAGCGGCTGGGAAGCGAACTCACCCGTGCCGGGCGTGCCGACTCACCGGCGCAGCCAGCGGTTGCGGGCCGGCCCGGCGACATCCAGCGCCAGGAAGAGGAGGGCGAGGAGATTGCCGCGCCAAGCGAATCGGCGGACACGCGCTACGACCTGACGCTGAGCTCCGGCGCGAAAAACGGCCTGACGCGACGGCAAGCGGTTGCAGCCCTGCGCGAGGTCTATCAGGCGACCCACCTGCAGTACGATCTCGCCTCGGGTGCCCACCGCGAACTCGAGAAGTCGCGTGACGACAGCGTCCTCATCGGCGTGGGCGGCTGGCTGACCGACCTGGTGGGCGACGACCTTCCGGCGCTATCGATCTGGGATGACACGCGCAATCACCTGCGTTCGGCACGCAACGCGCTTGTGGCGAGCAACGTCGAGGGCGCGGCAGCGGCCTTGGCGAGCGCTTACAAGGCCTACGGCGTGGCGGCGAAGACCTACAACGACTACCTCGCGCAGCTCGAATCCTCGGCCAACTGGGCGACCGCCGGGGTGGTTGTCGTGGCGGTGGTCGCGGTGGTTGCCGCAGTGGCGGTCTATGCGGTCGGTGCTGGCGCGGCGGCGACCGGCGCCGGTGCGGGCGCCGCCGAGGCTGCCGCAGGAAGCGCGACCGGTGGCTCCGCGGTGTCCGGTACCGCGACCACCGCCGCTGCCGGCACCGAAGCGGCGGCAGGGACCTCGGCAGTGTCCGGTACGGCGACCACCGTCGCCGCGACGGAAGCGGCAGCCGGGACCGGCGCAGCGACCGCAGCGGGTGCGGAAATCACCAGCGGGGCAGTGCTGGAGGTGATCCAGACGGTAGCGGCAAACATGGGCAACACCCAGGCGCTGCATGCCTACCTGATGCAGCTCGCTGCCTCGCCTGCCGGGCGCGCGCTGCTGTTGGCCGCAGCCAGGACCGCCGTCGCGCTGTCCACCCAGCCCGGCGCCACGCAACGCGAATTTCAGTTGCTGAAGCAGGTGTCGGAGCTGCTGTTCGTGTTTGCGCGTGGAGGCGGTTGAGGTGCGCCGCCGCCCGCAGGTGTTCGAGATCGGGTGTGCAGCGACGTCGGGCGCGCAATCGACATCGATGACGCGCCAGCCGGGTGCGCGATGAAACGGAGCGTCGCGCATGCCCTGCTGGCCGCTGCCCTGTTCGGTGCCAGCACCCCAATGGCCAAGCTGCTGGTCGGCGAGCTTTCCCCGCTCCTGCTCGCCGGCCTGCTCTATCTCGGCAGCGGCATCGGGCTCGCGCTGGTGCGCCTGGTGCGGGATCGTGGCTGGCGGGCGCCAGGGCTCGATGCGTCGGAGTGGCGCTGGCTGCTGGGCGCGATTCTGTTCGGTGGTGTGTTGGGGCCGGTTGCCCTGCTGACCGGATTGACGCTTACGAGCGCTTCTAGCGCATCCCTGCTGCTGAATCTGGAAGCGGTGCTGACCGCCGTGATCGCCTGGGTGGTGTTCCGGGAAAACGCCGGCCGGCGCGTGGTGCTGGGCATGGCGGCGATCGTCGCCGGCGGGGTTGCGCTGTCGTGGCCGACGGCGCAGACGGCTGCATCGGATGGGTTCGGTCCTTCGATGGTCGCGTTCGCCTGCCTGTGCTGGGCCATCGACAACAACCTGACGCGCAAGGTGTCGGCCGCGGACGCCCTGTTGGTCGCCGGCTGCAAGGGCATGATCGCCGGTGCGGTCAATGTGCTGCTGGCGTTGTCGCTGGGGACGCCGATGCCGGATGCGCTCATCGTCGCCGCGGCGATGAGCCTGGGCCTGTTCGGCTATGGCATCAGCCTGGTCCTGTTCGTGCTGGCGCTGCGCGGGCTTGGCACGGCGCGCACCGGGGCCTACTTCTCCACCGCCCCGTTCATCGGCGCGGCCGTGGCGCTGGTATTGCTCGGCGAATCCGCCGACCCCGCCTTCTGGCTCGCCGCGGCCCTGATGGGAATCGGCGTGTGGCTGCACCTGACCGAGCATCACGATCACCTGCATGCGCATGAGGCGATGGCGCACAGCCATCCGCATGTCCACGACGAGCATCACCGCCACGGGCACGATTTCGACTGG
>JBFGZP010000176.1:0-7294 GCA_041586695.1 Thauera sp. | reverse complement strand
GCTCGGGCTCGACGAAGGTCGGCGCAGCGCTGCGCGCGCCGCCCTGACCGCGGCCACCCTGAGCACGCGGGCCGCGCTCCGCACGCTCGCCCCGGTCGAGTGCCGATGGATGCGTGTCGGGTCGGAGCGCGGCGTCGCCGCTGCCGGCACCGTGCCGACTTCGCGATTCGCGCGGCTCGGCATCCGTACCCGTACCCCGGCCACGTGGGCGCGCACCTGCGCCCTGCTGCGGATGGTCGCCATCGCGGCCCGCGCGCGGCGGCCGCCCGGACCGTTCCTGCGGCTCGCTCGCCTCAGTCCTGTTCTTCAGGGGCGGCCGCAGCGGCCGCTTCGATTTGCGTGGTGTCGACAAGGTCCATGATCCTTTCGATTTCGGTCAGCGCAGGCAACTCGGTGAGGCTGCGCAGGCCCATATCGTCGAGGAAGCGCCGCGTGGTGGCGAACAGCGCCGGGCGTCCCGGCGTGTCGCGGTGGCCGACGATATCGACCCACCCGCGCGATTCCAGTGTTTTCAATATGTTGGGCGACACCGCCACCCCCCGGATGTCCTCGATGTCGCCTCGCGTGACCGGCTGCCGGTAAGCGATGATCGCCAGCGTTTCCATCACCGCGCGCGAGTAGCGCGGCGATTTCTCCTGCTTCAGGCGGTCGAGATAGACCTGGTACTCGGGTCGGGTCTGGAAACGCCAGCCGCTGGCGAGCTGAACCAGTTCGACCCCGCGCCCGGCCGCCGCCCAATCCGCGCGCAGCTCATCGAGCAGCTTGCGCACCAGCTCGGGTCCGGGGTCGTCGTCGAACAGACGCCTGAGCTCGCCCACCGCGAGCGGTAAGGGCGCCGCGAGCAAGGCAGCCTCGATGATGCGGCTAAAGGCTTCAGGCGTCGTCGCGGGATCCATCGGCCAGCTTCACGTAAATCGGCGCAAAGGCCTCGTTCTGGGTCACTTCGACCAGTCTTTCCTTGACCAGCTCGAGTACGGCGAGAAAGCTCACCACCAGCCCGGCCGAGCCGAATTTGGCGTCGAACAGGGTGTCGAACACCACATAGGTGCCCTCGCCGAGCTTGCGCAGGATCGCGCTCATGTGCTCGCGCACCGAAAGCTGTTCGCGCCCGACACGGTGATGTTGGGTCAGGCGCGCCTTCTTCATGATGCGCAGCCAGGCCAGTTGCAGATCGTGCAGGCTCACTTCGGGCAGGCGCTCGACCACCTTCTCGGCGACGAAGACCCCCACCCACTCGAAATCGCGCTCGGCCCGCGGCAACATCTCGATGCGCGCGGCGGCGAGCTTCATCTGCTCGTATTCCTGCAGGCGTCTCACCAGTTCGGCGCGCGGATCCTCCTCTTCCGCCCCTTCGCGCGGCGGCCGCGGCAGCAGCATGCGCGACTTGATCTCGAGCAGCATCGCCGCCATCAGCAGGTAGTCTGCGGCCAGCTCCAGGTTGCTCTTGCGCATCGCCTCGACGTATTCCAGGTACTGGGCCGTCAGCAGCGCCATCGGAATGTCGAGCACATTGACGTTGGCCTTGCGGATCAGGTAAAGGAGAAGATCGAGCGGCCCCACGAAGGCATCGAGGAAGACCTCCAGCGCGTCGGGCGGAATATACAGGTCTTTGGGCAGCTCGAGCAGAGGTTCGCCATACAGGCGAGCGACCGCCTCCAGCGCCTCGGGAGACTCGACCGGAACCAACTCGAGCGGCAGATTCACGCGCTGCCGGGCCTGCCGGGATCGAGCAGGAGCGTCGCCCGATCGCGCCACTGCAGGGCTGGAAGACGCACCCGCCCGCGATCAGCCATAGTCGAGCCCCATCGCCTCGCGCACGTCGCGCATCGTCTCCTGCGCCAATTTGCGCGCGCGCTCGCAACCGTCGGCGATGATGTTGCGCACCAGCGACGGGTCTTCCACATAAGGGGCGGCGCGCTCGTGCAGCACTGCCTGTTCCTTGAGCACCGACTCGAGCAGCGGCTGCTTGCACTCGAGGCAGCCGATGTCGGCGCTGCGGCAACCCTCCTGCGCCCAGCCCCGGGTCGATTCGTCGGAGTAGATCGCGTGCAGCTGCCATACCGGGCAGCGCTCGGGCTCGCCGGGGTCCGTCCGCCGCACGCGCGCCGGGTCGGTTTGCATGGTGCGGATCTTGCGCGTCACGCTATCGGCGTCTTCGCGCAGATAAATCGTGTTGCCGTAGGACTTGGACATCTTCTGCCCGTCCAGGCCGGGCATGCGTGGCGCAGCGGTGAGCAGCGCGTCGGGCTCGACCAGAATCATCTTGCCGCTGCCTTCGAGGTAGCCATAGAGGCGCTCGCGGTCGCCCAGGCTGAGGTTCTGCGTCTCCTCGAGCAATGCCTTGGCCTGCTCGAGCGCTTCTTCGTCGCCTTCCTGCTGGAAGCGGGTGCGCAACTCATGGTAGAGCTTGGCGCGCCTGGCGCCGAGCTTGCGCACGGCTTCGCGCGCCTTGTCCTCGAATCCCGGCTCACGGCCGTAGAGGTGGTTGAAGCGGCGCGCGATCTCGCGCGTGAGCTCGACGTGCGGCACCTGGTCCTCTCCTACAGGTACCTTGTCGGCCCGGTAGATCAGGATGTCGGCGGACTGCAGCAGCGGATAACCGAGGAAGCCGAAGGTCGACAGGTCCTTGCCCGAGAGCTTTTCCTGCTGGTCCTTGTAGCTCGGCACCCTTTCCAGCCAGCCCAGCGGCGTCATCATCGACAGCAGCAGATGCAGTTCGGCGTGCTCGGGCACGCGCGACTGGATGAAGAGCGTAGCCTGCGCCGGATCGACACCGGCCGCGAGCCAGTCGATCAGCATCTCCCACACCGTCTCCTCTACGATCTGGGGCGTATCGTAGTGGGTGGTCAGCGCATGCCAGTCGGCGACGAAGAACAGGCAGGGGTGTTCCTCCTGCAGTTTCACCCAGTTCTTGAGGACGCCGTGGTAGTGGCCGAGGTGAAGCCGCCCGGTGGGGCGCATGCCGGATAAAACGCGTTCTGCGTACATTGGGATCAGAAACCGAAGACAGTTGCGAGCACGAAGCGGAATCCTGCAAGCAGCGGCCAGAGCACGGTGCCGAGCAGGCCGGTAAAGAGCAGGACGAGAAGGATCGGGAAGCCGAAGGGTTCGAGTCGGGCGTAATGCCAGGCGATCCGGTTGGGCAGTACGCTCACGGCGATGCGCCCGCCGTCGAGCGGCGGAATCGGCAGCAGGTTCAAGATCATCAGCACGGCGTTGATCTGCATGCCGGCGTCGGCCATCTTCATCAGCGGCACCGTGTAGTCACCATGCGGGCCGAGAATTGCAATCTTGAAAAGGATCGCCCAACCCAGCGCCATCAGCAGGTTAACAAAGGGGCCGGCGGCCGCGACCCACAACATGTCGGCCTTCGGGTTGCGCAGGCGGTTGAAATTCACCGGCACCGGCTTGGCCCAGCCGAACAGGATGCCGCCACCACCGACCACCGAGCTGACGGCCAGAATCAGGCCCGGCACCAGCACGGTTCCGACCGGATCGATGTGCCGCAGCGGATTCAGCGTGATGCGTCCGGCCAGATCGGCAGTGGGGTCGCCGAAATGCCGCGCCACATAGCCGTGCGCCGCCTCGTGGAGGGTGATGGCGAGCAGCACCGGCAAGGCCCAGATGGCCAGGGTGGGAATCAGCGAATCCATGACGGGGACGGGGATAAACGCCGCATTCTAGCTCAATCCGCCTCGAGACCGAACGGCGCGAGATCGCCGCGGCCCGCCCGCAGCAGTTCGGGAGACCCTGAAGTGAGATCGATGACGGTCGTGGCCTCGGGGCCGCAGAAGCCCGCTTCGATGATCAGCTCGACCTGCTTCTGCAGGCGATCGCGGATCTCGTCGGCGTCGGTCAGCGGCAGGTCCTCCCCGGGAAGGATCAGGGTCGAGGTGAGCATCGGGCCAGCGAGCTCGTCGAGCAGTGCGGAAACCACCGCATGCTCGGGAATGCGCAGGCCGATCGTCTTGCGTTTGGGATGGAGGACGCGCCGCGGCAGCTCCTTCGTACCTTCGAGGATGAAGGTGTAGGGGCCGGGCGTGACCGCCTTGAGCAGGCGGTACTGGCTGTTGTCGACACGCGCGTAGGTGGCGATCTCGGACAGGTCGCGGCACATCAGCGTGAAGTGATGACGTTCGCCCACGCCACGGATGCGGCGGATGCGATCGAGCACCCCGGCGTCGCCGGCCTGACAGGCCAGGGCGTAGGCGGAGTCGGTGGGCAAGACGACCAGACCGCCGCCCCGGATGATGTCGGCGGCCTGGCGAATCAATCGCTGCTGAGGGTGCTCGGGATGAAGGGAGAAGAACTGAGCCATTTTCGTTCTTGTTGAATTGCAGGTCGGTGTGGTCAGACCAGCCGCGACCAGACCGGCTCGAGATCGGCCGGCAGCGGGTTGCAGCGGCCGAGGTCAACCGGACTTTCGTTCTCACCGTGAAAATCGGACGCACGCGAGGCGAGCAATCCGCGCTGGCGCGCGACCGTTGCAAAGCGCCGCATCTCGTCCTCGCTGTGAGCGCCCGACACGACCTCTACCGCCTCACCACCCGCGGCGACGAAGCAATCGAAGAGGCGCTGCAGGTTCGCCGAAGACAGACGATAGCGTGCCGGATGGGCGATAACCGCCACTCCGCCGGCCGCCCGAATCCATCCCACGGCATCCTCCAGCGCCGCCCATTCATGCTCGACGAAGCCCGGCTTGCCGCGGACGAGATAGTGGTCGAATACCGTCTTCACGTCCGGCATTACTCCGGCATCGACCAGGTGGCGCGCGAAGTGCGCCCGACTGACCAGGCGCGGGTTGCGCGCGAAGCGCCGCGCACCTTGCAGTGCGTCGCGAATCCCCGCCCTGGCGAGGGCGTCACCGATTCTCGTCGCGCGCTCGTCCCGGCCCGCGCGCACCTCGTCGAGCCCCGCGAGCAGCACCGGGTTGCGATGATCGATACCGAGGCCGACGATATGGATGGTTTCGCCCGCGAAGGTCACCGAGATCTCCACCCCACAGACGAAGCGCAGATCGAGTTCGGTCGCGACCCGACCGGCGACATCCAGGCCACCGACTTCGTCGTGGTCCGTGAGCGCGAGCAGTTCCACGCCGTTGGCCGCGGCCCGGCGCACGACCGCCTCGGGTTCGAGCCAGCCGTCGGACACGGTCGAGTGGCAATGCAGGTCGGCGTTGATCGCGCGCAGCGCCGAAGTTGAAGTCGAGATCATGGTTTCTTCCGGGGACATCCTCAATGTTCAATCGGACAGCAGAAACGCTTCGGCGATCCCCGCCAGCATTTCAGGCTGTTTCCGGAGTAGCGCGTGCCCCGCGTCGGCGATGCGCCCCACCCGCAAGAAGCGGAAACATGCCCTCACCGCCCCGCCCCGCTGTCGCACATGATGGCGCAGGCCACTGGAACCGGCGCAGCGACAACCGGGCGGCTTGATGCCGACATGATAGCAAAGCGCCGCACCCCGCCATGCGCCCCGCTTGCGCACCCGATCCCCGGCCACTTCGGGCGCCGCGGACCGATCGACGGCGCACACCTGCCCACCGCCACGGCAACGAAGGCTATCATCGGCGACCGGTACATCACTTTCGCCGACGATGTCGTCCACCACTCTCGCCAAGCCCCTGCCCGCCAGAAATCAACCATCCCGGCATCGGCCAACTCTGAGCGCCGGTGCCTGCGGGCCGACGGGCGCCCTGCGGCAAAGCTGTGGAAGCGCGAAAGGAGCGGGCCAATGAGCGTCCAGCTGGCCGAATTGCGCCGCTGCCCTACCTGCAATCGCTGGGGCGGCCGGCGCACGCTGGGCGAGGACGGCGCGTCGGTGCAACTCGAGCCTGCCGACAATCGCGGCCCGTGCAACGAGGGGCCCTGGCACGGCTCGATGCGCGGACCGCGCAATGCCTGCGGGCAATGGCTGCAGTGGGTGCAGATCAGGCCGGTCACTTACCCGGCCGCTTGAAATCGGGCCTGCCCAACCCGCTTACTCCTCGAGATCCGCGTCGCGCCCGGCGGTTTCGATTGCGACGTCCCGGGTGGCAGCGCCCTGCGCGGCCGCCTCGAGCATGCTTGCGCGAGTGGCCGGCGTCTCGAGGCTGATCCGGCCGAGCACGCCACTGCGGTAGTCGAGCAGCAGAATCTGCGCCGCCTTCTCGAGGTCGAGCCCGCCCCCTTTCACCAGGCAGCCGCGGCGCCGCGCCACGGCCTCGACCAGACCGGGCCCGTCGAGCGCCGCCGGGTCGAGCTTGTAGCGCGCCGCCAGCAGCGCCGGATAGCGCGCGAGCAGGATCGTCCCGAGAAAAGCCGCCACCTCTTCGTCGATCACCGCGTTGCGGCCGATCGCATGGCTCGCCGCCAGCATGTAGCCATCGGCGTCGTGGTCGATCTTCGGCCACATCATCCCCGGCGTGTCGGTAAGCGTCATGCCCAGCCCCAGGTCCAGCGTCTGCTGATGCTTGGTCACCGCCGGCTCGTCGCCCACCTTGGCCACCTTGCGCTTGAGCAGGGCATTCATCAGCGTGGACTTGCCGACGTTGGGGATGCCCATGATCATCATTCGCAAGGGCTTCGTGCCGTCGTCGCGATGCGGCGCCAACTGCCGGCAAAGGGCCGGGATGCGGGCCACCTCGACGGGCTTCTTGGCCGAGATCGCCACCGCCTTCACCCCCGGCTGGGCATTGTAGAAATCCATCCAGGCCCGAGTGGCCTCCGGATCGGCGAGATCGGACTTGTTCAACAACTTGAGGCAGGGGCGATTACGAAACCGCCGCAGCTCGCCGATCATCGGGTTGCTGCTGGCCTCGGGCAGGCGGGCATCGGTGACCTCGATGACGACGTCGATTGCCGCCATCGCCTCGGCCGCCTTCTTGCGCGCCGAAGCCATGTGACCGGGAAACCACTGGATGGGCATGTCGGGTCCAACACTCTCGATTAATCGCGCATTATCCCATCGAGGACTTCATTCGGCGCAGCGTCTCGCGCTGCAAGCCCCCCTGTTTGCGCCCCATCGGCAGACATCCGCGGCCACTGTCTATCTGTTGCGGCGAAACGAAAATTCTCCCCATTCCTCGGAAACGGTGTATTGTAGCGCTCGCAGTCGATTCAAGCAGTGGTTGTTCTGGTGGTTCCCCCAGCGTCTTCGTACCCCGAATGCGTGTCGGTCTGATTCCTCCTGATTACGTTTCTTGATCGTTCCTGCACTCCCGTGCGCAAGCCCATATATTCTTGTTTTATGGAACGCAAATGAGCACTCAAACCGGTACCGTCAAGTGGTTCAACGACGCCAAGGGCTTCGGCTTCAT
>JBFGZP010000175.1:0-7426 GCA_041586695.1 Thauera sp. | reverse complement strand
CCAACCACCTCGACATGGAGTCGATCGAGTCGCTCAACAACGGGCTCGAGAAGTTCGGCGGCACGCTGATCTTCATCTCTCACGACCGCGAGTTCGTCAGTTCGCTCGCCACCCGCATCATCGAGATCAAGCTCGACGGCCGCATCGTCGATTACCGCGGCACCTACGAGGAATACCTCGCCAGCCAGGGCGTCGAGTAAGCCACACGACGCCCGTGCCGGGCCGCTCATCGGCCGCGGCGGCGGGCGCCCGCCGCGCCTACTGCCAGAGCTCCTTCACCGCCGTCTCGGGCGCAAAGCGGTGCGCGATCTGGGCCTGCAGCAGTTCGGCCGTGGCCAGCGCATCGGTGAGCGCATGATGCGCGCGGTAGCGCGGCAGGTGGTAGCGCGCGCGGCTGTCCGCCAGGCGGATCGAGAGCTTCGCCGGCATGCGCCCGAACAGGCGCGCCAGCAGGCCGGGCTTCCCTGTCCGGTGCAGGCGCGCCTCCAGCTCCATGGTATCGATCGCCGGGAATTCGATGCCCTCGCCGATGCGCTCCTTCAGCGCGGCGTTGAGGAAGCTGCGCTCGATCGCCCGGCAATGCACGACGACGACCCTGCCGCCGATCTCCTCCAGCACCTCCCCGAGAATGTCGCCCAGGTCCGGCGCCGCCGCGACCCGGGCGTGGGTGATGGCGTGGATCGTCACCGACTCCGCGTTCAGCGTGCCGCGCGGGCGCACGATCCAGTGCCGCGAAGCGCTGGCGTGGATGCGCTCCAGACTCATCGGCACGAGGCCGACACTGACGATTTCGTCGGTGCGCGGATCGAGCCCGGTGGTCTCGACATCCAGCGCCACCATCGGCAGCGCCGACAGGGGGGTGTCGGGCGCCGGCACGCCCTGTCGATAGAAGGCCTGCAGCCGCGGGTCACGCGCAGCGTCGGCGAGTTCGGCGAAGCGTTGCGGCCACACCGGCGACGCCAGGGCGGCGGGCTTTACCTGCGGCGCGCGCAGCGTTCCAAGATTCAGCATCACGCCCTCCCTAGTTCGACCGCCCCGGCTGGTAACGGTATTTGAGGAATTTCTGCGAGTTGCCGAGGATCAGGAAGGCATCGCGCAGGCTCTTGCGCTCGAATTCGGACAGCGCCTCCGGGTCGATGCTGTTGTCGGGTTCGTTGCCGCCACTCAGGTCCTCGGCCTGGTGCCGGGCGCGCACCATGGAGATGAATTCGAGCGCGTCGTGCAGGTCCTGCCCGCGCCCGAGAGGCAGGATGGCGGCGTCGATGATGTCACCCAGGCGCTCGAAGGAATTGAGCGCGGTCGAGCCCACGGCCAGCGCATGGACGCGGATCAGGTCGGCCAGCGGGGCGGTGCCGCGGCGCTTGATGTTGATCGCCCGCGTGTGGCGGCCGTCCGACTCGACGACGAAGTCCTTGAAGAAACCGAGCGGCGGCGTGCGCAGCAAGGCGTTGCGCGTCATGCAGGCGAGAAAGCGCGAATTGGCCCTGGCCTTGCGCGCGATCAGCTCGCGCAGACGCGTCGCCCACTCTGTCTTGCCCCACACCCCGTCGAGGTCGAAGAAGATGCCGCTGTTGAGCAGGGATTCGGGCGTCGGACGATCGATCCACTCGCCGAAGTACTGCTCCCACACCCGCAAGGGCTGCCGCCACTTGGGATTGGTCGCCATCACCCCGCCGCTGCAGTAGGTGTAGCCACAACGCGCGAGGCCGTCGCAGACGAAGGTGGCCAAGGCCATGAAATAGTCGTCGTGGCTGGCGGGATCGAAGCGGTTGTCGAGGATCAGCGCATTGTCCTGGTCGGTGACGATGAGCTGCTCCTGGCGCGCCATCGAACCGAGGGCGAGAAAGCAGTAGGGCACCGGCGGCGGGCCGAGCTCCGCCTCGGCGAGTTCGAGCAGGCGCTGCTTGAAGCTGCGTCCGATCGCTGCCATCGCACTGCCGATCATGTGCGAACTGGCATCCTCGCTGCCCATGCGCGTGAAGCAGGCGCGCACGTCGGGTACCAGCGCGGCGAGGTCGTCCACCGACTGCTGGCGGAAGATGCTGCCGACGACGAACAGGCTGTTGCGCGATTCGTAGCGGATGATGTCGGACAGGGCGATCACGCCGATCGGGCGCAGCTGCCTGAGCACCGGCAGGTGGTGCACGTTGTGGCGCAGCATCAGCAGCATGGCCTCGAACACGAGCTGGTTGTGCGTCACCGACACCACGCCGGACGACATGATCTCGCTGACCGAAGTCTCGTAGCCGAGCCCCGGCGCCATCAGCCGCGTGCGCAGGTCGCGATCGGTGAGGATGCCGGCCATCAGCGGCAGGTCGGGCACGTCCGGGTTGTCTTCGGTGATCAGCAGCGACGACACGCCCTCTTCGGTCATGCGCCGCGCGGCATCGTGCGCGGTCGCGCTGCTGGCGAGGGTCACGGCCGGGCGTCCGACCAGGGTGTCGACCGTAGCCGACAACAGGTCGTTGGCATCCTCCCTGCGCGACATCACCTGGCGCAGCCGGGTGCGGTCCTCGACCTCGACGTAATCGGCGAACTGCTCGTTGTTGTCGAAAAGTTCGTTGAAGACCGGCTCGGGAACCAGGTAGAGCAGCGAGTCCTCCAGCGCCACCGCCGGGAAACGCACGCGCTTGTCGCGCAGCAGGCCGAACTCGCCGAAATAACCGCCTTCGGTGAGGCGGTTGTACAAGGTGCCATTGCGCCGGTACACCTCGACCGCGCCGCTGCGCACCACGTACCAGCACTCGGCCGCCTGGCCGAACTCGATGATGTGCTCGCCGGCCTTGAAATAGCGCACGTCGATCGCCGCGGCGACCTGCTGCAATGCTTCCTCCGACAGGTCGCTGAACGGCTGGCGACTGCGAAGGAAATCGAGAATCTCGAGTTGTTCGACCTGCATGCTCTCCACCCTCCGAAATCGCCGATCGCCGGGCTCCCTGCGGCGCGGCTTGCGCCCTGCCCGCAGGGGAGAAGCCGACGCCGACAAACGGTCCCCATATGGAAAAGGGCGGACAACCGGAAACCGGCCGCCCGCCCCTGCCCCGAGCGCCTATGGCATCAGGATGCGCGCGGCTCCGAGGCCAGGCCCTTGATCAGGGAGACGACTGACACCAGCAGCACGATGGTAAAGGGGAGGCCGGTCGAAACCGCCATGGCCTGCAGCGCGCCGAGGCCACCGCCGAGAATCAGCGCGATTGCCACCAAACCTTCGAACGTGGCCCAGAACACGCGTTGCGGCGTCGGCGCGTCGACCTTGCCGCCGGCGGCGATGACGTCGATCACCAGCGAACCGGAGTCCGACGAGGTGACGAAGAACACCACCACCAGCACGATCGCGATGAAGGAGGTGATCTGCGCCAGCGGCAGCGCCTCGAGCATCATGAACAGCTGCAGCGGCAGGTCGGCCTTGGTCGCGGCCTCGTAACCGTCACGGACGAACTGGGTGATCGCGGTCTCGCCGAACACCGTCATCCACAGCACGCAGGCGAGCGAGGGCACGATCAGCACCGAGATGAGGAACTCGCGCACCGTGCGGCCGCGCGACACGCGGGCGATGAACATGCCGACGAAGGGCGACCAGGAAATCCACCACGCCCAGTAGAACGCCGTCCAGCCCTGCGAGAAGTTCGCGTCCTCACGTCCGACCGGATTCGACAGCGCGGGCAGGTACTCGAGATAGGCGCCGAGGTTGGCGAAGAAGCCGGTGAGGATGGCGAGCGTCGGCCCGACGGCGATCACGAACACCAGCAGCAGCACGGCGAGGATCATGTTGATCTCGGACAGGCGCTTGACGCCCGCATCCAGCCCCGCCACCACCGACACGAGCGCGATCGCGGTGATGCCGATCACCAGCAGGACCTGCGTTTCGTTGCCGAGCGGCACACCGAACAGGAAATTCAGCCCCGCGCTCGCCTGCGCCGCGCCGAAGCCGAGCGAAGTGGCCAGTCCGAATAGCGTCGCCAGCACGGCGAGGATGTCGATGATGTGCCCTGGCCAGCCCCACACGCGCTCGCCGAGCAGGGGGTAGAACAGGGAACGCACCGTCAGTGGCAGGCCCTTGTTGAACGAGAACAGCGCCAGGCCGAGTGCCAGGACCGCATAGATCGCCCACGGATGCAGCGCCCAGTGGAAAACGGTCGCCGCCATGGCGAGCCGCGAAGCCGCGGCCGCATCGCCTGCCGCGGCACCGAGCGGCGCCCAGTCGGTACGCACGCCATTCTCGATCGCGGTGCCGCCCATGGACGTGCCGAAGTGCGACAGCGGTTCCGATACGCCGAAGAACATGAGGCCGATACCCATGCCAGCAGCGAAAAGCATCGAGAACCAGCTCAGGTAGGAATAGTCCGCTCTCGCCTCGGTTCCGCCGATTCGTACCTTGCCCAGGGGCGACAGCACGAGTCCGAGGCAGACGATCACGAAGATGTTGCCCGAGGTAATGAAGAACCAGTCGAGATTCGACGTAAGCCACACGCGCAAGCCGTTGAACATCGGTTCGACCTGGCTCTGGAAGATCAGGGTCAGCAGGACGAAGGCGACGACCATCAGCCCCGAAATCACGAACACGCGGTTGTGGATGTCGAGACCGAACGGCCCCACGTTGACGATGATGTTGTCCTGGCCAATCTGATAGTCGGTCTCGATGGGGTTGACTGCCCCATCCGGGATCATCGGATCCTTTCTTCTTGTCATCTAAATACCTTTGCCATTGTTTTCAGTGCGCAGCACGATTGTTGGTGCACCGCAGCACACTATTATCGCATTAAACTGGACGGCCTGCATCCGGCCCGCGAAAATTGCAATAAATCGTAAAATCGCGCGAATTTCGACCGGCGCACACACCTTTGGCGCTTCTACCGAATCAGTGCCGTCCGCAGCGGAGCCCTGGTGCCCAAGCTTTGCCGCCTCGCGGCGCGGGCGGCGCCCACTCGGCTAGAATCCCGCGGAGTGGAGAGAATCGAAATGATAGGCATCTTTCTGGTAACCCACGGCACGCTCGGCGAATCGCTCGTCCAGTGCGCCTGCCATGTGCTCAACAAGCGCCCGCCGCAGATCGCCCAGCTCGGCCTGTCCGCGCAGGACGACCCGCTCGACATCCTGCCGATGGCGCGGCAGATGCTTGCCTGGACCGACAGCGGCCATGGCGCCCTGCTGCTGACCGACATCTACGGCGCGACCCCGTGCAACGTAGCCGCAAAGTTGATCGAGCCCGGCCGGGTCGAGGCCATCGCCGGCGTGAATCTGCCGATGCTGCTGCGCGTGCTGACCTACCGCGAACGCGACATGAAGACCCTGCTGCAGCGCGCCGTCTCCGGTGGCTGCGACGGTGTGCTGCACATCGATCTCAACTGATCGCCGACGGGCGAAGCAGGAGCAAGCAATGGCGAGAGCCGATGCCGAAATCATCAACAAACTCGGTCTGCACGCACGTGCGTCGGCCAAGCTCACCCAGCTCGCCAGTAGCTACCCCGCCGAGGTCTGGCTGGAGCGCAATGGGCGCCGGGTCAACGCCAAGAGCATCATGGGGGTGATGATGCTGGCCGCCGCCAAGGGGGCCTCGATCACGGTCGAGACTGTCGGCCCGGATGAGGACGAAGCCTTGCGGGCCATCCTCGAGCTCATCGCCGATCGCTTCGGCGAGGGGGAATAAGCGCATGCCTTTCACCCTGCACGGACTGCCGGTGTCACCCGGCATCGCCATCGGCCATGTTCACCTCGTCTCGCACGCGCTGCTCGAGGTGCATCACTACAAGGTCGCGCCGAAATACCTAGCCGAGGAGCTCGCGCGCCTGGACGACGCCGTCGCCACCGTGCGGGGCGAGCTTGTCGGCCTGAAGGCGGCCGCCACCGCCGGCCATACCCAGACCGAGGTCGGGGCCTTCGTCGATCTGCAGCTGATGATGCTGGCCGATCCACTGCTGATTGACACCGCGCGGGACCTCATCGAGTCGCGCGGCTGCAACACGGAGTGGGCACTGGTGCAGCAGATGGAGCACCTGATCGAGCAGTTCCGCCAGATCGAGGACCCTTACCTGCGCGAGCGTCAGGCCGACGTGGTGCAGGTGGTCGAGCGCCTGGTGAAGGTCCTGCACGGCCACCCCGGCCATCCGCCGCCCAAGCGTCGCGACGGCCTCGGCACCATCGTCGTCGCCCACGACCTGTCGCCGGCCGACACGATCGGTTTTCGCGACCACAACATCTCCGGCTTCGTCACCGACGTGGGCGGCCCGACCAGCCACACCGCGATCGTCGCGCGCAGCCTGTCGATCCCCGCCGTGGTCGGCCTGCATCACATCCGCAACCTGGTGAAGGACGGCGAACTGCTGATCGTCGACGGCACGCGTGGCGTCGCCCTGGTCGATCCCGACGAGCAGATCGTCGAGGAATACCGCCTGCGCCGCAGCGAGCTCGAGATCGCACGCTCGAAACTGAACCGGCTGCGCGACACTCGCGCCACCACGCTGGACGGCGAAGCCATCAACCTGCTCGCCAACATCGAGGGGCTGAAGGATCTGCCCCACGCCAGGGCCGCCAACGCCGACGGCATCGGGCTCTATCGCACCGAGTTCCTCTTCATCGGCCGCGAAAACCTGCCCGACGAGGACGAGCAGTACGAGGCCTACCGCTCCGTGCTGAAGGCGTTTCCTGGCAAGCCGGTGACGATTCGTACCTTCGACGTCGGCGCGGACAAGGCGCTCGACGGCGTGCAGGCCCGCTTCCAGCCCAATCCGGCGCTGGGGCTGCGCGCGGTGCGGTACTCCCTGGCGGAACCCAAGATGTTCCGTACCCAGCTGCGCGCGCTGCTGCGCGCCTCGGGGCACGGCAAGCTGCAGATCATGGTGCCGATGCTCGCGCACGCCCAGGAGATCGACCAGACGCTGGCCCTGCTAGAGAAGGCCAAGGCGGAATTGCGTGCCGAGGGCATCAAGTTCGACGAGGGCATGCAGATCGGCGGCATGATCGAGGTCCCGGCGGCGGCGCTGGCGCTGGGCATGTTCATCCGCCGCCTGTCCTTCCTGTCGATCGGCACCAACGACCTGATCCAGTACACGCTGGCGATCGACCGCTCCGACGAAGCGGTGGTGCACCTCTACGATCCGCTGCATCCGGCCGTGCTCAAGCTCATCAGCGGCACGATCTCGGCCGGCGCACGCTACGGCCTGCCGGTGTCGGTGTGCGGCGAGATGGCGGGCGACCCGAAGTACACGCTGCTGCTGCTGGGCATGGGCCTGCGCAACTTCTCGATGCATCCGGCCAACATTCTCGAGATCAAGCAACAGATCCTGCGCGCCGACATCGGCGAACTCGCGGCAAAGGTGCAGCGCATCGTCAAGATGGACGAGCAGGCGCGCGTGCGCGACGCGGTGGAGCGACTCGCGGGCTGAGGAAGTTGCGGTCACACGGCGCGAGGTCACGACGACGCAGATTG